>NZ_BAAAUG010000169.1:0-15042 GCF_039533825.1 Streptomyces rectiviolaceus | reverse complement strand
CCGAGGGCGCGCGGCCCGAGGCGCCGACTCCGCGCCGGGCGCGCAGCGTGACCCAGGGCTCGGCGTCCCAGCGCCCGGAGGCTCCGGCTCCCGAGGCACCGGCTCCCGAGGCTGCTGCCGCCGAGCCGGAGCGCGAGAAGCCCGCGGCCAGTTCGGATGCGCCATGGCACCAGGCCCGCCCGGCGTTCGAGGACACCGAGAAGCCCGCTCCGGACGCCAACGACCACCCCGAAGACACCGACCACCCCGAAGACAACAACCGCCCAGGAGGCACGGAGTGACCGACGCGCTCGACGTCGCCCTGCGTCTCCTCATCGTCTTCGGCGTCTTCCTCGTCCTGCCCCTGGTCATCGGCCAGACCGAGCACAAGGTGATGGCCCACATGCAGGGCCGCCTCGGCCCCATGCACGCGGGCGGCTTCCACGGCTGGGCCCAGCTCGTAGCCGACGGCGTCAAGTTCGCGCAGAAGGAAGACGTCGTACCGGCCGATGCCGACCGCCGCATCTTCCAGCTCGCCCCCGCTGTCGCCCTGCTGCCCTACCTCCTCGTCCTGGTGGCCATCCCCATCGGCCCGAGCGAAGGCGCCGTCGGTCAACTCGTAGACGCCGGTATCTTCTTCGTGCTCGCGGTCATGGGCGTCGGCGTACTCGGCTCGCTCATGGCGGGCTGGGCCAGCGCCAACAAGTTCTCCCTCCTCGGCGGCCTGCGCACCGCCGCCCAGCTCCTCGCGTACGAACTCCCGATGCTGCTCGCCGCGGCTTCGGTCGCGATGGCGGCAGGGACGGTCTCGCTGCCCGGCATCCTCAACGCCTTCGAGTGGTGGTGGCTGCCCTGGCAGATCGTCGGCGCCCTCGTCTTCTTCATCGCGGGCCTCGCCGAACTCCAGCGCCCGCCCTTCGACATGCCGGTCGCCGACTCGGAGATCATCTTCGGCGCGTACACCGAGTACACGGGCCTGCGCTTCGCCCTCTTCCTCCTCGCCGAGTACGCGGGCATCGTCGTCCTCTGCGGCCTCACCACCGTCCTCTTCCTCGGCGGCTGGCACGGCCCCTGGGGCGCCGACGGCCTCGGCTGGGTCTGGACCCTCCTGAAGACCGGCGTGCTGGCCTTCCTCGTGATCTGGCTACGCGTCAGTTACCCCCGTCTCCGCGAGGACCAGCTCCAGAAGTTCTCCTGGACCCTCCTCGTCCCGCTCGCCCTCGCGCAGATCGCGCTCACCGGAATCGTGAAGGTGGCGATCAACTAATGCCTCCGATCCCTGGCAGCGGCCTGGCCAAGGGCCTCGCCGTCACCCTCCGCACGATGACGAAGAAGACCGTCACCGAGCAGTACCCCGAGCACCAGCCCGAACTCCCGCCCCGCACCCGGGGCGTCATCGGGCTCTTCGAGGAGAACTGCACGGTCTGCATGCTCTGCGCCCGGGAGTGCCCGGACTGGTGCATCTACATCGACTCCCACAAGGAGACGGTGCCGCCGGCCGTCGAGGGCGGCCGCGAGCGCAGCCGCAACGTCCTCGACCGTTTCGCCATCGACTTCTCCCTCTGCATGTACTGCGGCATCTGCATCGAGGTCTGCCCCTTCGACGCGCTGTTCTGGTCCCCGGAGTTCGAGTACGCCGAGACCGACATCCACGAACTCACCCACGAGCGCGACAAGCTCCGCGACTGGATGTGGACGGTCCCGGCCCCACCGGCCCTGGACCCGGCGGCCGAGGACCCCAAGGAGATCGTCACCGCCCGCAAGGCGGCGGAGAAGCTGGCCGCGGCCCAGGAAGCCGGACCGGAGGCAGACGCGTGACCCTCGCAGCCGCTGCGGCGACAGCAGCCAACACCCCTCTGGCGGCCGACGCCCCCCAGGGCTTCCTCTCCCCGACGGGAGTGGAGATCGCTTTCCTCCTGGTCGGCCTCGTCACCCTCGGCTCGGCGATCGTCACCGTCACCACGAAGCAGCTGGTGCACGCCGCCCTGTGGCTCGTGGCGACGCTCGGCGGCCTGGCCGTCGAGTACCTCCTGCTCACCGCCGAGTTCATCGCCTGGGTCCAGGTCCTGATCTATGTCGGCTCCGTCGTCGTACTCCTCCTCTTCGGTCTGATGCTGACGCGCGCCCCCATCGGCCGCTCCCCGGACGCCGATTCGGGCAACCGCCCGGTCGCGCTCGCGGTGGCCGTCCTCGCCGCCGCCTCCCTGGTCTGGGTGGTCGTCGACGCCTTCCGTACCAACTGGATCGACCTCGACCGCGCCGCCGATGACGCCCAGGGCTCCACCGCCGTGACCGGCGAGTTCCTCTTCAAGCACTGGGTGCTGCCCTTCGAGGCCCTCTCGGTCCTGCTCCTCGCCGCCCTGGTCGGCGCGATCGTCCTCTCCCGCAGGAACGCCCGCATGACCCGCCTGAACGGCGCCCCCGGTGACAGCCCCACGACCGGTGCCCCCAGCGACAAGGAGCAGCGCTGATGCACCTCGCCTATCCCGCCGTCCTGGCCGTCCTCCTTTTCTGCGTAGGCCTGTACGGAGTGCTCGCCCGCCGCAACGCGATCCTGGTCCTGATGTCCGTCGAGCTCATGCTCAACGCCGTCAACCTCAACCTGGTCGCCTTCGACGTCTGGCTCCGCGACGCCCTCCACTCCGGCCAGGCCCTGACCCTCTTCACCATCGCCATCGCCGCGGCGGAGATCGGCATCGGCCTCGCGATCGTCCTGGCGGTCTACCGCAACCGCGGCTCCTCCGCCGTCGACGAACTCCGCGACACCGCCGAGGGCCCCGACGACGACACCGAGGACGCCGTCGGTGAAGAGCTCGCCCCGGCACAGAAGGCTGAGGCCACCGCGTGACCACGACCACCCTCGCCGTACTCGTCCCCCTCCTGCCGTTCCTCGGCGCGGTCGCCGGTCTGCTGCTCGGCCGCACCGTCCCGGGCCTCGTACGCCCCCTCGCGGTGCTGCCCACTCTGGCGGCGCTGGTCCTCGCCGTCCTGGTCGCCGCCCGCCACGGCGGCGGCGCCGACATCGACTCCGCCACCGAGCTCACCCCGACCGGCTCGGTCCCCATCGAACTCGCCCTGCACGTCGACGGCTTCGCCGTCCTGGTCGCCGTCCTGGTCGGCGTCGTCGCCTCCTGCGTGCAGATCTACTCGACGGGCTACCTGCGCGACGACCCGCGCTACCCCTCGTACGCCGCTCTCGTCTCCCTCTTCACCTCCGCGATGCTGCTCGTCGTCTACTCCGGCGACCTGATGGTGCTCCTGGTCGGCTGGGAGATCATGGGCATCTGCTCGTACTTCCTCGTCGGCCACTACTGGGAGACGCCCGAAGCCCGCGCCGCCTCCCTCAAGGCCTTCCTGGTCACCAAGCTCGGCGACGTCCCCTTCCTGATCGGCCTGTTCGCGCTCGCCGTCGACACCGGGTCGTTCCGCATCACGACCGTCCTCGCGACGGTCGCGGGCGGCGGACTCGACCACCCGACGCTGATCGCCCTGCTGCTCCTCGCCGGTGTGGCGGGCAAGTCCGCGCAGTTCCCGCTGCACACCTGGCTGCCCGACGCGATGGCGGGCCCCACCCCCGTCTCCGCGCTCATCCACGCCGCGACGATGGTCGCCGCCGGTGTCTACTTCGTGGCCCGGCTCCTCCCGGTCTTCGCCGCGTCGGCGGCAGCACTGGTCGTCCTCGCCGTCATGGCTGCCGTCACGATGGCAGGATCGGCCATCGCCGCGCTCGCCCAGGACGACATCAAGCGCGTCCTCGCCTACTCGACGATCGGCCAGCTCGGCTATCTGACCGGCGCCCTCGCCGTCGGCGAGCGCGGCGCCGCCGTCTTCCACCTCCTGTCGCACGGCGCCTTCAAGGCGCTCCTCTTCCTCGGCGCGGGCGTGATCATCCACGCCGCCGGCACCAACTCCCTCGCCGCGATGTCCCGCATGAAGGGCCTGCGCGACCGGGTCCCCGATGCCTTCTGGACGATGACCGTGGCGCTCCTCGCGCTCGCCGCGATCCCGCCGTTCAGCGGCTTCTTCTCCAAGGAAGCCGTCCTGGGCGCCGCCGAGCACGCGGCCACCGGCCACTCCGAGACCGCCCCCAGCTCGGCGGGCTGGATCGTCCTGGTCGCCGGTCTGCTGACCGCCCTCCTCACCGCCGCCTACGCGACGCGCCTGTGGCTGCTCGCCTTCAACGGCAAGGGCCCCGAAGCCCCCGACCACGGCCGCCAGCCGATCACGATGACCGCCGTGCTCTGGGTGCTCGCCGTCCCCTCACTCGCCTTCGGCCTCACCGTCGGCGTCCTGCCGGACTGGTTCGACGGCCACTCGCTCACCCCGACCCTCACCACCTCCGTACTCGGCACGGGACTCGCCCTCGTCGGCGGGCTCGTCACGTACGGCGCGTGGCGCCACACCACGGCGCTCGCGGCCCAGCACCCGATGGGCGCGGTCGCCGCGGACTCGGGAGCCGACGGAGGTCTGGTCGAGGCCGAGGCCATCGCCACGCACACCCCCGCCTACGGAGACGTGGCAGCCGCCCACGATCCGGCCGACCCCGGCCGCCTCCTGCTCGGCCCGCTGCACCGGCACGCCGCCGTCGGCTTCCACCTCGACGCCGTCTACGCCGCCCTGTTCGTGCGCCCCGTCCAGGCCGCGGCAAGCCTCGTGCGCTTCCTCGACCGCGAGGTCGTCGAGACGTACGTACGCGGCGCGGGCACCGCACCCCGCTGGCTCGGCGCGGCCGTCCGCCGCGCGCAGACCGGCAATGTGCAGACCTACCTGAGCGCGCTGCTCGCAGGCACCGTCGTCCTGGCTGTCGCCGCCGTCATCGTCGCCACCGTCGGAGCGTGAGCAGCCGTGATCGATATCAGTGAATCCTTGATGCAGCTTCTTCTCGCGTTGATCGTGGTCGGCCCGCTCATCGGCGCCGTGGCCGCCCTGCTCCCGGCCCCGCCCGGACTGAAGGGGAAGTCGCCCGACCAGGCCGTGCTCCGGCATGGGGTGGTCGTGACCGGCGTGATCCTCATCGCCGCGCTCGTCCTGACCCTCGGCTTCGACCATGACCACCCGTCAAAGATGCAGGCCACGACCGATATCAGCTGGATCCCCGCACTCGACGTGCGCATCCACCTCGGCATCGACGGCATCTCGCTCCCCCTCCTGGTCCTGACCGCGCTGCTGACCTTCCTCTGCGCGCTGTACTCCTACTTCAAAATGCCTACGGGCCCGTCTCCCAAGGCATTTGTCGCGCTGATCCTCGTGCTCGAGTCCGGCACCCTCGCGACCTTCGCCGTCCTCGACCTGCTGCTGTTCTTCCTGGCGTTCGAGATGGTCCTCATCCCGATGTACTTCCTCATCGCCCGCTGGGGCGGAGCCCAACGCACGCAAGCGGCTTGGAAGTTCATCCTCTACACGCTGCTCGGCTCCGTCGTGATGCTGCTCGGTCTCCTCCTCATCGGCCTCAAGTCCGGCACATTTGACATGGTGGCACTCGCCACTGACAACGACCCGGCCCTGAGCACATCCGTGCAGGTCATCGCCGTTCTGGCGATCGGGATCGGGCTCGCGGTCAAGACGCCGATGTGGCCGCTGCACAGCTGGCTGCCGGACGCGCACACCGCCGCGCCCACCGTCGGCTCGGTCCTGCTGGCCGGCGTGCTGCTGAAGATGGGCACGTACGGCTTCGTCCGGATCCTGCTGCCGATCGCGCCCGACGGGATGCAGACCTTCGCGCCGTACCTCGCGGCCTTCGCCGTGGTCGGGATCATTTACGGATCGCTCGCCTGCCTCGCCCTCGCCAAGCAGGGCGCGAAGGGCGACCTCAAGCGCCTCATCGCGTACTCGTCCGTGGGCCACATGGGCTTCGTGCTCCTCGGCATCTCGACGATGAGCCCGACCGGCGTGAACGGCGCGCTGTTCGCCAACATCGCGCACGGCCTCATCACCGGCCTGCTGTTCTTCCTCGTCGGCGCGCTGAAGGACCGCACCGGCACCAGCGACCTCGACACCCTCGCGCAGGAATCGGGCGCCGCGCTCTACGGCAAGGCCCCCCGCCTCGGCGGCCTCCTCGCCTTCGGCGCCGTCGCCTCGCTCGGACTGCCGGGCCTCGCCGGGTTCTGGGGCGAAATGCTCGCCCTGTTCGGCGCGTTCAAGCCCGCCGACGGTCTCAGCCGCCCGGCCTTCCTCACCTTCATGGCGATCGCCGCCTTCGGCACCCTGCTCACCGCCGCGTACATGCTCATCGTCGTACGCCGTGTCTGCATGGGCCCGGTGGCTCAGGGGCCCCAGGGCGCCGCCAAGACCGACACCCCGGCGCTCGCCGACGTCCAGGGCTATGAGTTCGCCGCCTGGACCCCGCTCGTCGCCCTCACCGTCCTCGCCGGACTCTGGCCCGCCGCTCTGCTCGGCCTCACCGACCCGGCCGTGCAGCAGCTCCTCTCAGGAGGCAAGTCGTGACCGTGGCCGCCGAAAGCGCCGCCGGCGTCGTCCAGTCCGTCGACTGGCTCGCGATCGCTCCGCCCACCATCGCGGCGGTCGTCGGTCTCCTCGTGCTCGTCGCCGACCTCTTCGTGGGCGACAAGAAGAAGGCGCTGCTCGGCTGGATCTCCGTGGCGGGTCTCGCCGTCGCCGGGCTCTCCCTGCTGCCGATCCTGAACGACGACCGGTCGACGTTCTGCCTGACCGGCGGCGCGGACGCCTGCAGCTACACCGCCGACCGCTTCACGCTCGTCATCCAACTGCTCGTCATCGGCGGCGCCTTGCTGGCCGCTCTGCTCTCGATGAGCGCCCTCAAGGACGCGAACGGCACCGGCAAGGAACTCCCCGAAGGGGAGTTCTGGTTCCTGCTGCTCTCCTCGGCCGCGGGCGCCGCGCTGCTGCCCGCGTCGCGTGACCTCGCCACGCTGATCGTCGCCCTCGAAGTCGCCTCGCTGCCCGCCTTCGCGCTCGTCGGCCTGCGGCACGGCGACAAGCGGTCCTCCGAAGCGGCCCTGAAGTTCTTCCTCTCCTCCGTCACCGCGACCGCCGTGACGCTGATGGGCGTCAGCTTCGTGTACGCCGCGACAGGCACCCTGCACCTCACGGAGGTCGCCACCGAGCTCCGGCAGGTGGACGGTCAGCTGGACACGCTCGCCCAGACCGGCGTCGCCCTCACCCTCGTCGGCTTCGCCTTCAAGGTGGCCGCCGTGCCCTTCCACTTCTGGGTGCCCGACACCTACGTAGGCGCGCCGCTGCCGGTCGCCGCCTACCTGTCCGTCGTCGGCAAAGCGGTCGGCTTCACCGGCCTGATCCTCGTCACCGTCGTCGCCTTCCCCTCGTACGCGGACGTGTGGGGCCCGGCACTTGCCGTGCTCGCCGCCCTCACCATGACCGCGGGCAACGTGGCGGCGCTGCGCCAGCAGGCCACGCGCGCGTACAGCGCGGTCCGCCTGCTCGCCTGGTCCTCGGTCGGCCAGGCCGGATACCTCCTGGTGCCGATCGCCGCGGCCGGATACGCCGACAACCCCGCGGAGGCGGAGAAGGCCATCGGCTCCACCGTCGCGTACGCCCTCATGTACGCGGCCGTGAACCTCGGAGCCTTCGCCGTCGCCGCGCTCGTCGGCCGTACGCAGCGCCTGAACCGCGTCAGCGACTACCGCGGCCTGTACGCCAGGAGCCCTCTCGCGGCCCTGGTGCTCGGCTTCTTCCTGCTCTGCCTCGCGGGCCTGCCGCCGGGCATCATCGGCCTCTTCGCGAAGGTCACCGTCTTCTCGGCGGCGGTCGACGCGGGCCTTGGCTGGCTCGCCGTGGTGATGGCCGTGAACGTAGTGATCGCGCTCTTCTACTACCTCCAGTGGACGGCGCTGCTGTTCCGCGCCCCGGAGGGCGAGCCGGTCAAGCACCGCGTCCCGGCACCCCTGACGGCGGCCATCGCCCTGACCGCGGTCCTCGGCATCGCGCTCTCCGGAGCGCCGCAACTCGTCCTGAGGTTCTCCGACACGGGCCTCTTCTGACGCGTCCCCGTCTCCGTAGACCCCCGTAGGGCCCGCTCCGGGCGTCACCCGAGCGGCCCACACCGCTCCTGCCCGCTCCTGCGCGCACAAGGGAACTAGTGCTCCCCGCCTGGCGTTGACCAGTACGGGAGGGTCCACTGAAGAGTGGAAGCACCAGTAGACAGAGGGTTCCCCCACGCACCACAGGAGGGCGTACCGTGCACCGCCGGCACAACGGGCTGAAGACCGCCGTACTCCTCGGGGGACTGTCCGCTCTCATCCTCGTCATCGGTAGTTTCTTCGGACGTACGGGCCTGATCGTCGCGCTCTTCGTGGCGCTCGGCACCAACGCGTACGCGTACTGGAACAGCGACAAGCTCGCCCTGCGCGCCATGCGCGCGCGCCCGGTGAGCGAATTCGAGGCCCCCGAGCTGTACCGCATGGTCCGCGAGCTCTCCACCCAGGCCCGCCAGCCCATGCCCCGGCTCTACATCTCGCCCACCGAGGCGCCGAACGCGTTCGCGACGGGCCGCAATCCGCGCAACGCGGCCGTGTGCTGCACCGACGGCATCCTGCGCCTCCTGGACGAGCGTGAGCTGCGCGGCGTCATCGGCCACGAACTCAGCCATGTCTACAACCGCGACATCCTGATCTCGTCGGTCGCAGGCGCACTCGCCTCGGTGATCATGTTCCTGGTCAACTTCGCCTGGCTGATCCCGATCGGCAGGTCGAACGACAACGACGGCCCCGGCATCTTCGGCATGCTCCTGATCATGCTCCTGGGTCCGCTGGCCGCCTCCGTCATCCAACTCGCGATCAGCCGCTCCAGGGAGTACGAGGCCGACGCGTCCGGCGCGCAGCTCACAGGGGACCCACTGGCCCTCGCGAGCGCCCTGCGTAAGCTCGACGCGGGCACCAAGCAGCTTCCGCTGCCGCCCGAGCCCCGCCTTGAGACGGCAAGTCACATGATGATTGCGAACCCTTTCCGTCCGGGGCAGGGCATGTCCAAGATGTTCTCCACGCATCCGCCGATGGCGGAGCGCATTGCCCGGCTCGAGCAGATGGCAGGTCGCCACCAGTGAAGACAATCCTCAACGTCATTTGGCTCGTCCTGTGCGGCTTCTGGATGTTCCTCGGCTATCTGCTGGCCGGAGCGCTCCTGTGCATCACGATCATCGGCATCCCGTTCGGAGTCGCCAGCTTCCGGATCGGCCGCTATGCCCTGTGGCCCTTCGGCTACACGACAGTTGAGCGCCGCGACGCGGGCGCGCCGTCCTGCATCGTGAACGTCCTGTGGCTGATCCTCGCGGGCTGGTGGCTCGCGCTCGGCCACATCGTCACCGGCTTCCTCCTGTGCATCACGATCATCGGCATCCCGCTGGGCATCGCCAACTTCAAGCTGATCCCGGTGTCGTTGATGCCGCTCGGCCGCGAAATCGTGCGTACGGACCAGCCGTTCGCGCAGCGCTGACGCGACCGCACGGCCCAGAGCCGCGGCTGTGGCATACGCCGCACCTCGCCGATCACCGCAACCGCGCCCCTCTCTTGTGACGTCCTTCAGGACAACAGCACGACAGAGGGGCAGGTTCACCGCATGGGCATCATCAGCTGGATCGTTCTGGGGCTGCTCGCCGGTGCCGTGGCCAAGGTCCTGCTGCCGGGCCGCGACCCGGGCGGCTTCATCGGCACGACCGTCATCGGCATCGCGGGCGCCTTCATCGGCGGCTGGATCTCCGCCCGCTATCTCGACCGCCCGATAGCCAACGACTTCTACGACGGCGCGACCTGGGCAGCCGCGATCGGCGGCTCACTCGTCCTGCTCGTCGCCTACCGCATCCTCTTCGGCCACTCGCGCCGCTGAGGCCACGCGCCCCAGAGGCGCCGATCCCCCGATCTGCGGCCAGCAGCAAGGGCGGGCACCCGACCCGGGTGCCCGCCCTCCGGCGCAGTACGACGAGAAATCACCAGTACTCACCAGTACTCACCAGTACTCACCAGTGCTTACTGGCAACTACCGGTAGTTCGCGAACTGCACCGCGAAGTCGAAGTCCTGCCCCTTGAGCAGCGCCTGTACGGCCTGCAGGTCGTCGCGGCTCTTCGAGCTGACCCGCAGCTCGTCGCCCTGGACCTGCGCCTTGACGCCCTTCGGGCCCTCATCGCGGATGATCTTGGCAACCTTCTTCGCGTTCTCCTGGGAGATGCCCTCCTCGATCGAGGCGAAGATCTTGTACTCCTTGCCTGACAGCTGCGGCTCGCCCGCGTCCAGCGACTTCAGCGAGATGCCGCGCTTGATCAGCTTGGACTGGAAGATGTCGAGGATCGCCTTGACCCGCTCCTCGCCATTCGCCTCCATCAGGATCTTCTCGCCGGACCAGGCGATCGAGGCGCCCGTGCCCTTGAAGTCGTAGCGCTGCGAGATCTCCTTGGCGGCCTGGTTGAGGGCGTTGTCGACCTCCTGCCGCTCGACCTTCGAGACGATGTCGAAACTGGAGTCGGCCATGTCCTGTGGCTCCTTGTATCGGGGTCTGCGTACTCAGCTGGTGCACGGCCTTCGGTCCCTGGCCGTATCCGCAAAGCCTAGCCACCGCCCCCGCGCCGGGCGCTGATCAATCGGGTGGCGAAGCACCCCTGTGCATCAGGTATCGTTTACGTCGTTGCCACGGAGCGCCGCGCCAAGCGAACGATTCCAGGCAGCGACCCAGGCGGTGTGCCCGAGCGGCCAAAGGGAGCAGACTGTAAATCTGCCGGCTCAGCCTTCCCAGGTTCGAATCCTGGCGCCGCCACACGACCGAGAGGGTCCGTCCCCAGCAAATACGCTGGGAACGGGCCCTCTCGTCGTTGCTCGGGCAGTAGAGCCGTTTGTGGTTCGACGCCAGAGCTCAGCCAAGCCTGCCGACACAGTGGCGTGACGAAGGCCATACGGGTGCTCCACGCGGCCCCAGGGCGGGGACGGCTCACGGAGCCGCAGTGCGTCCCGGGAGCGCCTCACTTCCACTTGGCCGGCCGCGAGTACAGCGCGCCCGACGTGGTGTCCTGAACGACCGGCGGCAGCTGGCTGGCCCGCAATGCGGTCTCATTGATGTTGAAGTGCCCCACCGTCGTGAAGTACTTACTGAGCCGCACCTGTCCCGGTGGCAACGCCATGTACACGGACCGGGACGGGCATACCCGCTGTGCTGCTTCGACAGCGGGCACCAGGTCCGTGTCGGCGGAGACGATCAGTGCGACATCGGACGCCCCGGTCGCGCTGTCCTCCACAAGGCGCGCTCCGATGGCCACGTCGGTGGCCTTCTCCTCGTACGTCCGGTAGATGTGCGGCGGGGTGCATGCACACACCCAGCACGTCCGGCACTCCCTGCAGCGCGGCTTCTTCTCGACGAACCGTCCGAGGACCGTTTCCACCTCCCCCTGGCTGTGTGCGACCAGGGCGTCGAGATACGTCGATTGATTCGCGGCCGCCGTAGGCTCTCCGCGCACCGGAGCAGTGAAGTAGCGCACGCCGATCAATGTGTCCGTCGGCCGTAGTCGTCTGACCAGCGCGGCGAGGTCCAACCAGTAATAGCGGTGACCATGCTTGGCGCGCATTCCGTAGTAGAGATTGAAGCCGTCGACGTAGGCGATGACGGTGCTCACGAGCTTCTCCCGGGCCGAGAGGCCGGCTGTTAGGCTGCATGTACGAGATCGGCGCATGCCGACAGGAACGGCCCCGGCGACGGGGCCGTTTTTTTGCGCGCCTGGACTAGGCGGAAACGGGCTCGGAGCTGGTGCGTCCGTGTCGGATCTGTTGGTACGCGCCGCTCTCCGGATCACTCAAGGCGGTATGTACGGCGTACGCGGACTGCTTGGGCCCGTTGGCCGTGTAGTTGCCGGTGGGTGTCTTGCTCAGTGCCGTCCCCAGCCAGTGGTCGCCCTTGTGCCAGTCGACCTCCTTCAAGGTCCGAAGCAGGTCCTCACGGCACTCGTCACGTCGCTCCACCGGGGCCGAGATCAGGGTCTTGCCCATGGCGCCGACGGCAGCGAGGACGCTGCCCATACCCGTGACGCACCCGTCGCGGTCGGCGAACTCGACGCCGAAAGCGTCTGTGTACGCCGTGAGCCAGTCGTGGGCAACAGACTTGAGCTCGTCCAGGTCGACATGGTCGAGCGGCGCTGGTTTGGTCCCGTACTGGACCCCGGAGATGCCGTGCACGATGTTGATCACGAACTGTCGGAGGTCCTGCAGCTTGACCACTTTGGGGCTGTTCCGCTTGAGCTGACGGGAGATCCGCTCAACCCTTCCCTTGAGGAAGGGGACATCTTCCGAGAGGCTGCTGACGAGGGCCATCAGTGGATCCGTGGTGTCCATCGACAGGGCGATGGCTGAATTGACCCTGACTCCCAGCCAGTTGAGGTCGTGGAAGAACTGCCTCGCCTGCAGCGAACTCCTGTCGTCGTGCACGACGGCACTCAGATAGGCGCTCTCATGCCGCTCCTTGACGTCCTGCGGCATGCTCGGGTCTCGCTGTAGGTCGTAGTGGCTCGCCAGCTGCGTCTCGCCGTCGATCGCGATCAGGCGCCAGCCGTGCGGCACGCAGAGGAAGCGCTGCAGATGACCCTTGTCGGCGAACTCGTGGATCGACAGGGGCCGTTCCGTCCACAGGTGGATCGGGGGCAGCACCCCTACCTTCTCGCCTGTCACATGGCGCCGGATGTAGCGGGCGTAGGTGGGGATGTTGGATTTCTTGTTGCCGTCCATGGAGCGTTGGACCTCGGAGTGCAGCTCGACGTCACGATCGGTGACATCTGCGGGCCGCATCTTTAGATCTGGCTGCAGGACTACCGGGTCGTGGGTGATGACTCGCAGCTGGCGGAACTGCACCTGGATGTGCGTGGTGTGTTCGTCGACGCTCATGCACCGGATGAAGATCCCCGCCGACAGGTCGAGCGGCGCTGTGCTCAGCGTTGCCAACTTCCCCACCTACATCCAGAGTTGAGCCAGGCCTCGTTGCCGACACTCCCACCATAGGACTCAACTCGAGTTGGTCGCTTGGGTTTCTCGAGAAAGACTTCTATGTAGCTCGAGATGGCGGGGACTCAAGGGGGGCGAGCGTGCTCCTCGCCGAACGGCCTGATGCTGTCGGTTCTCCGGCCGACCGGTGATCTTGCGGAAACGCAAGTCGGAGGGGGTCTTTTCGTACGCTGAGGCCATGCCGTCAATGTCGTCCGTGCCCTCCCCATCGCGCCGCAGGAACTGCCCCGAGTGCCGCCGTGAAATCGCCGTCGTCGGGGGTCGGTTCGCTCGCCACGACCCGCCGGGCCAGCGGGGCAGTGGTGACCTCGTGTCCTGCCCGGGCTCGCGCAGGCAGGCCCTGCTGGGCGCCGCACAGCCCGCTCTGGACGGCTACACGGTGCCGGACTTCCCCGGCCAGCTCCCGCTCTTCTGAGGCGCTCTCACGGCTTTCCAGGGCGCCTGGTGGGGCCTGGGGCGGTCATGGCTGCCGTACGTCCATCCGGCTCACCAGACCGTCGTCCCGGAACGTGTAGACGTGCTCGACCGTCGTCGGCGCCCAGTGATCACCTGTCCCGTCCCGCAGCCCGGGCCGCACGGTCGCCACGACCCGCCGCCCGTCGTCGTCGAGCCGCAGCCGCTCCAGGTGCACCAGGGGGTGCATCACCGCGAACTGCCGTGCCCAGTAGGCGCGGACCGCCGCGATGCCGCGGGCACGGGTGTTGTCCAGGAGGTTCGGCCAGTTCACATCGGGGGCCAGGGAGCGGGGGATGAACGCATCGCGCTCTTCGGTACTGAAGACGGCGTACATCTGCCGCAGGAGGGCTTCCTGCGCGGCGGGCACATCGGAAGCAGGCATGGCGTTCCTTACGTAGGCGGCACCTCAAGCCAAGCACCGCCCCGCCCGCCGAACATCCCTCAGAAGACCGACTTCGCCGTACGGACGTCAGTTCCCCGCAACGGACTTGACCGCCACGGACACCGGCGTGGACCCGCTGACCAGCTCCAGGGTCAGGCCTGCCGTCGCCGATGAATCGACGAGCTCCGCGAGCACCGCGGCCACGTCGTCACGCGGGATCGGCCCACGCCCGGTCGACGCCTCCAGGCGCACGAGACCGGTGCCCGCGTCGTCCGTCAGCATGCCGGGGCGCAGAATCGTCCAGTCCAGGGCCTTGCGGCCGCGTACGGAGGCATCGGCCTCGCCCTTGGCCCGCAGGTAGGCGTCGAAGATCTCGTCGCCCTTGTGCGCGGGGTCCGCGCCCATCGACGACACCACTACGTAGCGCCGCACTCCGGCGCGCTCCGCGGCGTCCGCGAAGAGCACGGCGGCATCGCGGTCCACGGTGTTCTTGCGGTCGGCCCCGCTGCCAGGACCCGCGCCTGCCGCGAAGACAGCCGCGTCGGCGCCCTCCAGAAGCCCGGCGACCTCGTCGACGGACGCCGACTCCAGGTCGCACAGGGCCGCTTCGGCACCCGCGTCCCGCAGATCGGCTTCCTGCCCGCCTCTGCGGACGAGCCCGACGACCTCGTCACCCCGCGCGGCGAGCAACCGCTCGAGCCGCAGCGCGATCTGACCATGACCTCCAGCGATGACAATGCGCATGTCTCCGACCGTACGGCAGCCCCCGCATGTTCGCCCCGCGCACGCGGGTGCACGTCAGGAGGCGTCGCCCGCCCTCACGACGGTTCCGCGCCCGTCGACCGCCCCGGTCCCGCCCCCTTCGACCGACCCTGCCGCGGCAGGTCCAGCGCCACGGCGGCAGCCGAATCGCAGTACTCCCGCACGGCGCTCGTCCGTGCCACCACGCGCCCCCGGTGCACCACGATGCGGCTGTACGCGAGCGAGAGCGCCCCCGCGAGATGGTCGCCACGCACCGCGAGCAGCTCGGCGGGGAATCCGGCCTCCACCCGCACCTGGGGGAGCCCCATGGCGGCCCGTGCTGCGGCGCTGACCGTGCCGTACGCGTCCTCGGGGCGAAGACCGCACCGCGAGGCCAGCAGATAGGCGGCCTCCAGCGGATCCCCGCGCCCCACGGGGTTCGACACGTCCCGCATGGCCCCGCTGCCCGCGGCGACCCGCACCCCGGCCGCCCGCAGCAGCCGGACCGGCGCCACGGC
>NZ_BAAAUG010000168.1:0-16926 GCF_039533825.1 Streptomyces rectiviolaceus | reverse complement strand
CCGCCGCCGCGATCGTCTCCGGCTGCGCATCGGGCGCCGACGGCGGAGCGAACCCCGCCCCCGGCCAGCAGCGCCTGGACGCGCCGCCCGCCCGCGCCCTCGACTCCTACGCCCAGAAACTCCGCGTCGCCCAGGTCGCCCGCGCCGCCGCCGCGAAACGCTGGGGCCTGGCGAAGACCCCGCTTGCCGCGCCGCCCGCCCCGGCCGAGAAGCCGAAGATCACCACCCGTAAGGGCTTCGAGGTCAAGGGGCAGGCGGGTCTGCCACCCGTCTTCACGACCATCCCGACCAAGAAGAAGATCGTCTTTCTGACCATCGACGACGGCGCAGAGAAGGACCCGGCGCTGCTCAAGATGATGAGCGAACTGAAGATTCCGTACACCGCCTTCCTCAGCGACTACCTGGTCAAGGAGGACTACGGCTACTTCAAGAAGATGCAGTCCCGCGGCGTCGTGCTCAACAACCACACCCTCAACCACCGCTACATGCCGGGGCTTTCGTACGCGGCTCAGCGCCGCGAGATCTGCGGCATGCAGAACACCATCCAGAAGCGCTACGGCAAGCGGCCCGAGCTCTTCCGCCCGCCCTACGGCAACTACAACGCGGACACGCTGCGTGCCGCCAAGTCCTGCGGCATCAAGGCGGTCCCGCTGTGGGCGTCCGAGGCCTTCCCGAACCGCATGGACTGGCGCGAGTGGGACCGGGACCTGCACCCCGGCGACATCATCCTCACGCACTTCCGGGGGCGCGAGGACTGGAAGGGCACGATGCCCGACATGGTCCGCAAGGTCATGAAGACGGTCACCGACAAGGGGTACGCGGTGGCCAGGCTGGAGGACTACCTGTGACCGGGCGGGCGCGGGCGCACCGCTTCGTCGCCGCGGCCCTCGCGGCGGGCGTGCTCGCGCCCGCGCTGCTCACCGGGTGCGCACAGTCCGTGGACCCGATCGAGAGGCTGGGGAGGAAGGCGGCCGAGAAGGTCCCCTCGAGAAAACCGGGGGTCTCGCCCAGCTGTGCCCCACCTGCGGGAGCGCCGAAAACCGGGCGGCACATGGCCACGGAGACGGAACCGCCGACTCCCGGGAAACGTTGCCCCGAGGGGCACGAGGCCACCCCCGTACCCCCGAAACGCACTCCACCCGGATAAGACCCGCGTCAGCGAATTAGCAGTCCGCTTGACCGAGTGCTAATCGTCGTCCTAGTCTCGGCCTTGGCACTCACCACTGGAGAGTGCCAACAGCGACGGGCAGGTCCGGCACCCGCGACGACGGATCCACCTGGTCGCCACCCCAGACTGTTAACCCCGTAGATCTCCGAAGGGGGAGACCGGATCGTGACGACCGCCAGCTCCAAGGTTGCCATTAAGCCGCTCGAGGACCGCATTGTGGTCCAGCCGCTCGACGCCGAGCAGACCACGGCCTCCGGCCTGGTCATCCCGGACACCGCGAAGGAGAAGCCCCAGGAGGGTGCTGTCCTCGCCGTGGGCCCGGGCCGCTTCGAGAACGGCGAGCGCCTGCCGCTCGACGTCAAGGTCGGCGACGTCGTTCTGTACAGCAAGTACGGCGGCACCGAGGTGAAGTACAACGGCGACGAGTACCTCGTCCTCTCGGCTCGCGACGTGCTCGCGATCGTCGAGAAGTAATTCACCCGCTTCACCAGTTTTACTTTTTTGAGCTACGCCCCTGGTCACCCCGCTGATTGCCGGGCGGCGAGGGGCGTAGTTCGTTAAACCCGAGTTTCGAGAGGGCTGAACCGCTCCCATGGCGAAGATCCTGAAGTTCGACGAGGACGCCCGTCGCGCCCTCGAGCGCGGCGTCAACAAGCTTGCCGACACGGTCAAGGTGACGATCGGCCCCCGCGGCCGCAACGTCGTCATCGACAAGAAGTTCGGCGCCCCCACCATCACCAACGACGGCGTCACCATCGCCCGTGAGGTCGAGGTCGAGGACCCGTACGAGAACCTCGGCGCGCAGCTCGTCAAGGAGGTGGCGACCAAGACCAACGACATCGCGGGTGACGGCACCACCACCGCGACCGTGCTCGCCCAGGCCCTGGTCAAGGAAGGCCTGCGCAACGTAGCCGCCGGCGCCTCCCCGGCCGCCCTGAAGAAGGGCATCGACGCCGCCGTCAAGGCCGTCTCCGAGGAGCTCCTCGCGACCGCGCGCCCGATCGACGACAAGGCCGACATCGCGGCCGTCGCCGGTCTGTCCGCCCAGGACCCGCAGGTCGGCGAGCTCATCGCCGAGGCGATGGACAAGGTCGGCAAGGACGGTGTCATCACCGTCGAGGAGTCCAACACCTTCGGTCTTGAGCTCGACTTCACCGAGGGCATGGCCTTCGACAAGGGCTACCTGTCCCCGTACATGGTGTCCGACCAGGAGCGTATGGAGGCCGTCCTCGACGACCCGTACATCCTGATCCACCAGGGCAAGATCTCCTCGATCCAGGACCTGCTCCCGCTGCTCGAGAAGGTCATCCAGACCAACGCGTCGAAGCCGCTCCTGATCATCGCCGAGGACGTCGAGGGCGAGGCCCTTTCGACCCTGGTCGTGAACAAGATCCGCGGCACCTTCAACGCCGTCGCGGTGAAGGCCCCCGGCTTCGGCGACCGCCGCAAGGCCATGCTCGGTGACCTCGCCACCCTCACCGGCGCCACCGTCATCGCCGAAGAGGTCGGCCTCAAGCTCGACCAGGTCGGCCTTGACGTGCTCGGCACCGCGCGCCGCGTGACCGTCACCAAGGACGACACCACCGTCGTCGACGGTGGCGGCGACTCGGCCGAGGTCGCGGGCCGCGTCAACCAGATCAAGGCCGAGATCGAGTCCACGGACTCGGACTGGGACCGCGAGAAGCTGCAGGAGCGCCTGGCGAAGCTCGCCGGTGGCGTCTGCGTGATCAAGGTCGGCGCCGCGACCGAGGTCGAGCTCAAGGAGAAGAAGCACCGTCTGGAGGACGCCATCTCCGCGACCCGCGCCGCGGTCGAGGAGGGCATCGTCTCCGGTGGTGGCTCCGCTCTGGTGCACGCCGTCAAGGTGCTCGAGGGCAACCTCGGCAAGGAGGGCGACGAGGCCACCGGTGTCGCCGTCGTCCGCCGCGCCGCCGTCGAGCCGCTGCGCTGGATCGCCGAGAACGCCGGCCTCGAGGGCTACGTCATCACCTCGAAGGTCGCCGAGCTCGAAAAGAACTTCGGCTTCAACGCTGCGACCGGCGAGTACGGCGACCTGGTCAAGGCCGGCGTCATCGACCCGGTCAAGGTGACGCGCTCCGCCCTGGAGAACGCCGCTTCCATCGCCTCCCTGCTCCTCACGACCGAGACCCTGGTCGTCGAGAAGCCGGCCGAGGACGAGGGCGACGCCGCGGGCCACGGGCACGGTCACTCTCACTGACCCGCTGGCACATAGTTAGGCCGAAGGCCCGGTACCCCGTAGTGGGGTGCCGGGCCTCCGTGCGTTCTTGGGTGCGGGCCCGTCGTGGCTTGTCGCGCAGTTCCCCGCGCCCCTTAAGGGGCGCTCTCCTTACTGCGGGCCGTACTTCCTGCCCGTCCTCGAAGTGACCCCGCCGAGCAGTGCCCTCGGGGTCACCTTCACGACCCCCATCAGTGCCTTGTACCTGGGGTCCGGGATGGACAGGGTCTTGCCCCGCGCCAAGTCGGAAAGCGCCGCCGCGACCAGCTTGTCCGCGTCGAGCCACATCCACTTGGGGATGTTGGACGTCCCCATCCCGGCGCGCTCATGGAACTCGGTCCGTACGAATCCGGGGCACAGGGCCATCAGCCGCACCCCGGAGCCGGCCAGATCCTTCGCCGCGCCCTGCGTGAACTGCACGACCCACGCCTTCGAGGCGCCATATGTCCCGCGCGGCACGAACGCCGCCACCGAAGCGACGTTGACGACGCCCCCGCGGCCCCGCTCGCGCATCGACTCCGTCGCCGCCGACGTCAGCCGCAGCACCGCCTCGCAGTGCACCTTGAGCATCGTCAACTCGTCCTCGATCGACACCTCCAGGTACTGGCCCTTGTTGCCGAACCCGGCGTTGTTCACAAGCAGGTCGACCGGATTCCTGCGGTCCGCGAGCCGCTTCTCGACGGCGGCGATCCCGTCGTCCGTCGCGAGGTCCGCGGTGAGGACCTCCGCCTCGATGCCATGCCGGTCGTGCAGCTCGGTCGCCTGTTCCCGCAGCCGCTCGGTGTTCCGTGCCACCAGGACGAGGTTGTGGCCGTCACCGGCGAGCCGCCGGGCGAAGGCCGAGCCGATACCGGCGGTCGATCCCGTAATCAGAGCCGTAGTCATGGACCAAGGCTAGTGAGATCCGGTGGCCGCCGTGTCGCCCGGACGGCCTCTTGACCTGCTGCCCCTTCAAGTCGCCACTGCCGAAGGCCAGTTATGACACCTACGAGCCGTACTTCTCCGCGTACTTCCGAGCCGCGTCGACCAACTCGGGATGCAGCGCGTCACCTGCGGCGAGCAGGCTCGGCAGCAGGTTCCGCTCCGTCGTGACGGCCCTGAACTGGTGGGCGACGGTGATGTCGTGCTCCGGCCGGTGCACGACCTCGATCGTGTCCCCGCCCCGGATCTCACCCGGTTCGATCACCCGCAGATAGGCGCCGGGAGCGCCTTGCCGCGTGAAGCGCTTGACCCACCTCGTCTCGCCGAGATGGCCCTGGAACGTCTGACAGGGAATGCGGCCCGACGTCACCTCAAGGAGCAGATCGGGGCCGACGCGGCAGCGCTCGCCGATCTTCGCGCCGCTCACGTCGAGCCCGTACGTCGTGAGGTTCTCGCCGAAGGAGCCGCCCGCCAGCGGGTGGCCGAGCAGGCGCTCCCACTCGTCGAGGTCCTCGCGCGCGTAGGCGTACACCGCTTGATCGTTCCCGCCGTGGTCCCGCAGATCGCAGACCTCGTCCCCGGCCACCCCGCTTCCGCCTTCCCCCTTCGGGCCGGGGGCCGCCACCCGTACGGCCCCATCGGCGGGCTGTTTGTCGATGCCGGTGCCTCCCGAGGGGGCGTCGGTGTACTCCACGGCTTTGTACCGGCCCAGATTCACGGAGAGAAGCCTCATGGCGGAAGGCTAGGCGAGCTCGCTCAAAGCGTCGACGCATTATTGGGTGCTTGATCCAAGCGTCGCTTATGCTTGAGTCATGATCGAGGCCCGTCATCTCCGCGTCCTGCGTGCGGTCGCCGCCACCGGCTCCTTCTCGGCCGCCGCGCGCGAGCTCGGCTGCACCCAGCCCGCCGTCAGCCAGCAGATGAAGGCACTCGAAGCCTCCGCGGGTACGCCGCTGCTGATCCGCACAGGGCGTGAGATGCGCCTGACCCAGGCAGGCGAGGCCCTGGTCCGGCATGCCACCGGGATCCTGGCGGGGCTGACCGCCGCCGAGGAGGAGGTCGCCGCCATCGCGGGCCTGCGGGCGGGCCGGGTCCGCCTCGTCTCCTTCCCCAGCGGCAGCTCGACGCTGGTGCCGAGCGCGCTTGCCGCCCTGCGCGCCGCGCACCCCGGCACCCGGGTCTCGCTGGTGGACGCGGAACCGCCGCGCTCGGTCGAGATGCTGCGCGAGGGCGACTGCGATGTGGCGCTCGCCTTCCGCTACGACGGGGCCTCTGCCGCGGAGGAGTGGGACGACCTGGTCGTACGCCCCCTTCTCACCGACCGGCTCGTCGGCCTCGTGCCCGAGGGGCACCGGCTCGCCAAGGCGGAGTCGGTCACCATCGGGGAACTGGCCGACGAGCCGTGGATCGCGGGCTGTCCGCGCTGTCGCAGGCAGCTGGTCGAGGTCTGCGAGGGGGCGGGGTTCGTACCCCGGATCGATTTCGCGACCGATGACTACCCGGCGGTGATCGGCCTGGTCGGCGCGGGCCTGGGGGTCGCGGTCCTGCCTGAGCTCGCCATCGAGTCCGTACGCCCCAAAGGTGCACGCACAGTGACGGTGGAGCCTGCCGTCCAGCGCGAGATCGTCGCGCTCACCCTGCCGGATCTGGCGCAGGTGCCCGCCGTGGCAGCCACGCTGGACCACCTGGCGCGGGCCGCGGAGCGCTGAGCGCCCGCGAAGAAACGTTCCTTCAGTGGCGCGTGGCCATGCCGTGGCTCGAGGCCGCAGCTGCTGCCGACGCCGCAGCCGACGCCGAGCTCGACGGTGCTGACGTCGTGACGAGGCGGTTGCGGGCGCGGCCCATGAGTTCCTCGCGCTCGTCCTCGGTAAGCCCGCCCCACACGCCGTACGGCTCCCGTACCGCAAGGGCGTGAGCGGCGCACTCCGCGCGTACCGGGCACCTCATGCAGACCTCCTTGGCGGAGTTCTCACGCGCGCTGCGTGCCGCGCCCCGCTCACCCTCGGGGTGGAAGAAGAGCGAGCTGTCGACCCCACGGCAGGCGGCGAGGAGCTGCCAGTCCCAGAGATCTGCGTTCGGTCCGGGAAGGCGGGAGAAATCTGCCATTGCTTGTCTCCTGGTAGCCGTTCTGCGCGGATACGGTGCCCATGACCGTACATCTACTGTCTAAGGAGATGAAAATATGACTCATTGGAAAATCTAGCCACAGACACCAGCAAAAGGGAAGGAAGAGGGCTAAATGGGGCATGGGTTGTGATGAAAGGTTGAGGGTCTCTCGCGCTGCCTGCTCTGTGTCCGCGCCCTCACGTAGAGTGCCGAACGTGGCCGACCGCCCCGTAACTCTTTCGGGTGACCGTCGTTGAGAGTGCGGAGGCGGTTGAAAGAACAAGCGCTCGGGCAGATGTCCGAGAGCGTCAACCGCACAGGTGACGAATAAGTACCAGCCTGGAGGCTCAAGGTGACGCGCAGCAGCTGTGAGAGCCGCGGAGGACAGTCATGACATCCGTCCTCGTCTGCGACGACTCCCCGCTCGCCCGAGAGGCGCTCCGCCGCGCGGTCGCGACCGTGCCCGGCGTCGAGCGCGTGACGACAGCGGCCAACGGCGAGGAAGTCCTCCGCCGCTGGGGCGCCGACCGCTCGGACCTGATTCTGATGGACGTACGCATGCCCGGTCTGGGCGGCGTGGAGACGGTTCGGCGGCTGTTGTCCGCCGACCCCGGTGCGCGCATCATCATGCTCACCGTCGCCGAGGACCTGGACGGTGTCGCGCTCGCGGTCGCCGCCGGCGCCCGCGGCTATCTGCACAAGGACGCGTCGCGCGCCGAGCTGCGCGCGACCGTCACCCAGGCGCTCGCCGACCCGACGTGGCGACTGGCTCCGCGCAGACTGCGTTCGGCCGAGATGGGCGCCGCGCCCACCCTCACCGCGCGTGAGATCCAGGTGCTCGAGGGCATGAGTCACGGCCGGTCCAACGCCGAGATCGGACGTGAGCTTTTTCTCTCCGAGGACACGGTCAAGACCCACGCCCGGCGGTTGTTCAAGAAGCTCGGCGCCTCGGACCGCGCGCACGCCGTGGCGCTCGGTTTCCGCTGGGGCCTGGTCCGATAGGTGTGCCGCCGTGCGGGCACGGCGTTCCCCGCCCGCCATGTGGTGGGCGGGGCGGCGGACGCCCGTTGCTCCCTCTCGCGGGAGCGGTTGCCGTTGCTTCGCCGCCGATGCCGCATCCTTGAGGTGTGGAGTTCCTCGGGGACAGGTCGGTCGAGCGGGAGGGGAGGGCGCACGAGATGAGTTCCGGCGCACCTGCTCATAACGCTTCGGTGCACAACTACGGACGTGGTGCCACGGATCAATCGGCGCCAAGGCACCATGGACCGATGCGCGATGACAAGACGACGGTGATCGGTGCCCTCGTCCTTCGCGCGGTCGAGGGTGATGAGCAGGCGACGCACGACCTGCTGGCTCATGTGCACCCCCTGGCGCTGCGGTACTGCCGCACCAGACTCTCCCGACTGCCCGGCGACGCCCGGCACTTCGTGGAGGACCTGGCGCAGGAAGTGTGCGTCGCGGTCCTTCTGGCGCTGCCGCGCTACAAGGACACGGGGCGCCCCTTCGAGGCGTTCGTCTTCGCGATCGCCGCGCACAAGGTCGCCGACCTGCAGCGCGCGGCGATGCGCCATCCCGGATCCACGGCGGTGCCGTCGGACGAGATGCCCGAGCGGCCCGACGACTCCCTCGGTCCCGAGGAGCGCGCGCTGCTCAGCAGCGATGCCGAATGGGCCAAGAAGCTCATGGCCAACCTTCCGGAGAACCAGCGCGAGCTGCTGCTCCTGAGGATCGCGGTCGGGCTCACGGCCGAGGAGACCGGGCAGATGCTTGGCATGTCCCCGGGGGCCGTGCGCGTCGCGCAGCATCGCGCGCTGAGTCGATTGCGGGCACTGGCCGAGCAGTAGCGGTCACACCGGTCGCAGATGATCGCCTTCGGCGTCCGTTCATGACGTATGAACGTACAAACCTGGTCGATGATCTTGATCGTGGAATGAGACACCCTCCGTTCCCGTTAGCATGGACATCCGCACCGATCAAGGCCATTTGGGGAAGGTGTCATGACTGCAAACGGCGGTTCTTCGACTGGGGTGCCCGAGAAATTCGCGACGCTCGGGCTGACCTACGACGACGTGCTGCTGCTGCCCGGCGCGTCCGACATGGCGCCGGACCAGATCGACACTTCCTCGCTCATCTCGAAGAACGTGCGTGTGAACGTCCCGCTGCTTTCCGCGGCGATGGACAAGGTCACCGAGTCCCGCATGGCCATCGCCATGGCGCGGCAGGGTGGCGTCGGCGTGCTGCACCGCAACCTCTCCATCGCGGACCAGGCCAACCAGGTCGACCTCGTGAAGCGCTCCGAGTCCGGCATGGTCACCGACCCGATCACGGTGCACCCGGACGCGACGCTCGGCGAGGCCGACGCGATCTGCGCCAAGTTCCGCATCAGCGGCGTCCCGGTGACCGACCCGGCGGGCAAGCTGCTCGGCATCGTCACCAACCGCGACATGGCCTTCGAGTCGGACCGCACGCGCCAGGTGCGCGAGGTCATGACGCCGATGCCGCTCGTCACCGGCAAGGTCGGCATCTCCGGCGTCGACGCCATGGAGCTGCTGCGCCGCCACAAGATCGAGAAGCTTCCGCTCGTCGACGACAGCGGTGTCCTCAAGGGCCTCATCACGGTCAAGGACTTCGTCAAGGCCGAGAAGTACCCCGGCGCCGCCAAGGACGGCGAAGGCCGCCTCCTGGTGGGCGCCGCCGTCGGTGTCGCGGGTGACGCCTTCGAGCGTGCCCAGGCCCTGATCGAGGCGGGCGTCGACTTCATCGTCGTCGACACCGCGCACGGCCACTCCCGCCTGGTCGGCGACATGGTCGCCAAGATCAAGTCCAATGCCTCCGGCGTGGACGTCATCGGCGGCAACATCGCCACCCGCGACGGCGCCAAGTCCCTCATCGACGCCGGTGTCGACGGCATCAAGGTCGGTGTCGGGCCCGGCTCCATCTGTACGACGCGTGTCGTCGCCGGTATCGGCGTACCGCAGGTAACGGCCATCTACGAAGCGTCGCTCGCCGCCAAGGAGGCCGGTGTCCCGGTCATCGGTGACGGTGGCCTCCAGTACTCCGGCGACATCGCCAAGGCGCTCGTCGCCGGCGCGGACACGGTCATGCTGGGCTCGCTGCTCGCCGGCTGCGAGGAGTCCCCGGGTGAGCTGATGTTCATCAACGGCAAGCAGTTCAAGTCGTACCGCGGCATGGGCTCGCTGGGCGCGATGCAGACCCGCGGCGACCGCAAGTCCTTCTCCAAGGACCGCTACTTCCAGGAGGGCGTCGCCTCCGACGAGAAGCTGGTCCCCGAGGGCATCGAGGGCCAGGTGCCCTACCGCGGCCCGCTCTCCTCGGTCGTACACCAGCTGGTCGGCGGTCTGCGCCAGTCGATGTTCTACGTAGGCGGCCAGACGGTGCCGGAGCTCCAGAGGAACGGCCGTTTCGTACGGATCACATCGGCGGGCCTCAAGGAGAGTCACCCGCACGACATCCAGATGACGGTCGAGGCGCCGAACTACACGAACAAGCGCTGACAGCCGCGCAGGCCGAGAGGCGCTGACAGGCGCTGACGGCGCTCCACGCGCGCGTGAAGGGGCGGTCCGGATTCCCCGGGCCGCCCCCTTTGTGCGCGTCGGGGATACTGGAGCGGGCAGACCGAGTGCCGAAGTGCCGAAGAAGTGCGAAGTACCGAAGAAAGCTGAAGGGCCACCCACGTGACTGAGATCGAGATCGGGCGCGGCAAGCGCGGCCGCCGCGCGTACGCCTTCGACGACATCGCCGTCGTGCCGAGCCGTCGTACCCGCGACCCGAAGGAGGTCTCGATCGCCTGGCAGATCGACGCCTACCGCTTCGAGCTGCCCTTCCTGGCGGCGCCGATGGACTCGGTCGTCTCGCCGCAGACCGCGATCCGCATCGGTGAGCTGGGTGGTCTCGGCGTACTGAACCTCGAAGGTCTGTGGACGCGGTACGAGGACCCGCAGCCGCTGCTCGACGAGATCGCGGAGCTGGACACCGACAACGCGACCCGGCGCCTCCAGGAGATCTACGCGGCGCCGATCCAGGCCGACCTGATCGGGCAGCGCATCAAGGAGGTGCGCGACTCGGGCGTGGTCACCGCCGCCGCGCTCTCCCCGCAGCGCACCGCCGAGTTCTCCAAGGCGGTCGTGGACGCCGGTGTCGACATCTTCGTCATCCGCGGGACCACCGTCTCCGCCGAGCACGTCTCCGGTGCCGCCGAGCCGCTCAACCTCAAGCAGTTCATCTACGAACTCGATGTGCCGGTGATCGTCGGAGGCTGCGCGACGTACACCGCCGCGCTGCACCTGATGCGCACGGGCGCGGCCGGTGTCCTCGTCGGCTTCGGCGGCGGCGCCGCGCACACCACGCGCAACGTCCTGGGCATCCAGGTGCCGATGGCCACCGCCGTCGCGGACGTCGCGGCCGCCCGTCGTGACTACATGGACGAGTCCGGCGGCCGGTACGTGCACGTCATCGCGGACGGTGGCGTGGGCTGGTCCGGCGACCTGCCCAAGGCCATCGCCTGCGGCGCCGACTCGGTGATGATCGGCTCCCCGCTTGCGCGCGCCACGGACGCGCCGGGCAAGGGCCACCACTGGGGCATGGAGGCCGTCCACGAGGACGTGCCGCGCGGCAAGCGCGTCGACCTGGGTGTGGTCGGCACGACCGAGGAGATCCTCACCGGTCCCTCGCACATCCCGGACGGCTCGATGAACTTCTTCGGGGCGCTGCGCCGCGCGATGGCGACGACGGGCTACAGCGAGCTCAAGGAGTTCCAGCGCGTCGAGGTGACGGTCGCGGACTCGCAGCACAGCCGTTGATCTCTGGTTCTACTGAGGGCCCCGGTACTCGTACCGGGGCCCTTTGCCGTGCGCGCGGGGGTCAGAGGCGGTGGGCCGCGCCCGCCGGGGTCGCGCCCCGGGTGTCAAGGAGCAGTTGGGCCTTCACGGCGAGGCCCTGCAGGTCGTAGGTGCGGTGGTGCTGGAGCAGGATCGTGAGGTCGGCGTCGGCCGCCGCTTCGTAGAGGGAGTCCGCGCGGGGGACGGGGTGGCCGAGCACGCTCCAGCTGGGGACGTAGGGGTCGTGGTAGCTGACGGCGGCGCCCATCTCCATCAGGCGGGTCGCGACCTCCTGGGCGGGGGAGCCCTGCTGGTCGGCGAGGTCGGGCTTGTAGGTGACGCCGAGGAGCAGGACGCGGGCGCCGCGGGCGGACTTGCCGTGTTCGTTGAGCAGGGTCGCCGAGCGCTGGATCACGTAACGGGGCATGCGGTCGTTGACCTGCTGGGCCAGTTCGACCATGCGCAGGGGGCGGGCGCCGCGGCCGGGGCCCGGGATGTCCAGGGGGACTCCGTGGCCGCCGACGCCGGGTCCCGGGCGGAAGGCCTGGAAGCCGAAGGGCTTGGTCTCGGCGCAGCGGATGACGTCCCACAGGTCGATGCTCAGGTCGTGGCAGAGCACGGCCATCTCATTGACCAGCGCCATGTTCACGTGCCGGTAGTTGGTCTCCAGGAGGTGCACGGTCTCGGCCTCGCGTGGGCCGCGTGCGCGTACGACCTTGTCGGTGAGGCGGCCGTAGAAGGCGGCGGCCGATTCGGTGCAGGCCGGGGTGAGGCCGCCGATGACCTTGGGGGTGCCGGCGTAGCCGTGGCTGCGGTTGCCCGGGTCGAGGCGTCCTGGCGAGTGCGCGAGGTGGAAGTCGCGGCCCGCGCGCAGGCCTGAGCCCTCTTCGAGGATGGGGCGGAGGAATTCCTCCGTGGTTCCGGGGTAAGCGGGTGACTCGAGGATGACCGTGGTGTGCGGGCGAAGGCGCGCGGCCAGGGCGCGGGCGGCTTCGGCCACCTGGCTCAGGTCGAGGCTGCGGTCGGCTGCCGGAGGAGTGGGAGCGCAGATGACCGCGGTACGGACCCGGCCGAGCTCGACCGGGTCGGTGGTGGGCCTGAAGCCCCCCGAGAGCATCCGGCGGACATCGGCGGCGGTGAGGATTCCCTCGGCGCCGTCGCAGGGCAGGCGGCCGCTCGCCAGGTCGACGGCGCGCACGGGGTCGTAGCCGATGGTGGCGATGCCGCCGGAGACGGCGGCCTGGGCGAGGGGCAGGCCGAGGTGGCCGAGACCGATGACGGCGAGATCTGCGGGCATGGCGGTGGGCCGTCCTCCCAATAGCCGGAGCGGGACGAGCGCGCAAGTCCTGTGGACAAGGTGGACCAGCGCAATGTCAGACTAGGAGTAAATATGACCGTTATGCGGCATTGCCCTGCGCCAGGTGTCGGAGTGTTGGCCGTGCGTTGTCCACAGGCGGCGGCCGAACTCAGCGGGCACGGCCAGAATCTGGGCATGATGTGAGCGCGACCACACCCGACAGCTAACGGGAGGCAGCGGTGAGGACAGCGACCTTGGGACCGGCGGAGCGTGCCGAGTCACTTGCGGGAATGGCCGAGCGGGAGCTGGATGTCCTGGTCGTGGGCGCGGGAGTGGTCGGTGCGGGCACCGCACTTGACGCCGTGACCCGCGGCCTGTCCACCGGCCTCGTCGAGGCACGGGACTGGGCGTCGGGCACGTCGAGCCGGTCGAGCAAGTTGATCCACGGCGGCCTGCGCTATCTGGAGATGCTCGACTTCGCGCTGGTGCGGGAGGCCCTCAAGGAGCGCGGCCTGCTCCTGGAGCGGATCGCCCCGCATCTCGTGAAGCCGGTGCCGTTCCTCTACCCCTTGCAGCACAAGGGCTGGGAGCGGATCTATGCCGGATCGGGCGTCGCGTTGTACGACGCCATGTCGATGTCGCGTGGGCATGGCCGAGGCCTGCCCATGCACCGCCACCTGACCCGGCGTCACGCCCTGCGCGTCGCCCCCTGTCTGAAGAAGGACGCGCTGGTGGGGGCGATGCAGTACTACGACGCGCAGATGGACGACGCGCGCTATGTGGCCACGCTGGTGCGCACAGCGGCGGCGTACGGCGCGAAGGTCGCCAACCGGGCGCGGGTGACCGGCTTCCTGCGGGAGGGAGAGCGGGTTGTCGGGGCCCGCGTGCAAGACGTCGAGGGCGGCGGGGAGTACGAGGTCCGGGCCAAGCAGGTGGTCAACGCGACCGGTGTGTGGACGGACGACACGCAGGCGATGGTCGGGGAGCGCGGACAGTTCCACGTCAGGGCGTCCAAGGGCATCCATCTGGTCGTACCCAAGGACCGGATCAACTCGACGAGCGGGCTGATCCTGCGGACGGAGAAGAGCGTCCTCTTCGTCATTCCGTGGGGCCGGCACTGGATCGTGGGGACGACCGACACCGACTGGGACCTGGACAAGGCGCATCCGGCGGCGTCCAGTGCCGACATCGACTATCTCCTTGAGCATGTGAACTCGGTGCTCGCGGTGCCCCTTTCACGCGACGACGTGCAGGGGGTGTACGCAGGGCTCAGGCCGCTGCTCGCCGGGGAGTCGGACGCCACGAGCAAGCTGTCGCGCGAGCACACGGTGGCGCATCCGGCGCCGGGCCTGGTCGTCATCGCGGGCGGCAAGTACACGACGTACCGCGTGATGGCGAAGGACGCCGTGGACGAGGCGGTGCACGGCCTCGACCAGCGGGTCGCCGACTGTGTCACCGAGGACATTCCGCTGGTCGGCGCCGAGGGGTACAAGGCGCTGTGGAACGCCCGCGCCAGGATCGCGGCACGCACCGGGCTCCATGTGGTGCGCGTGGAGCATCTGTTGAACCGGTACGGCTCGCTGGCCGAGGAGGTCCTGGCGCTCGTCACGGCCGATCCCACGCTGGGCGAGCCGCTGCCCGCCGCGGACGACTATCTGCGCGCCGAGATCGTCTATGCCGCGTCGCACGAGGGGGCGCGGCACCTGGACGACGTGCTGACCCGGCGCACGCGGATCTCGATCGAGACGTTCGACCGGGGCACGCGCAGTGCGCGGGCGTGCGCGGAGCTGATGGCGACGGTTCTCGGCTGGGACAAGGACCAGGTGGAGCGGGAGGTTCAGCACTACGAGAAGCGGGTGGAGGCCGAGCGGGAGTCGCAGCGGCAGCCGGACGACCTGACGGCGGACGCGGCGAGGCTGGGGGCACCGGACATCGTGCCGCTCTAGCGCGGACAGAACTCGGCTGCCAGGAGCGTCCGTTCGAGATCCGGGTCGGCTATCTCGTCCGTGTTGACCCGGAAAGTGAGGACACGGTCGCCGTCACGGGTGGCGGCCGTGCGGACGTAGCTTCCGGTGATGCGGCCGTTGTGGCCCCAGACCGTGGTGCCGCAGGGCAGCTTCTGCGGGTAGAGGCCCATGCCGTAGCGGCCCTCCGCGGCGCGGGTGTTGAACATCTGACGGAGCTGGGGTGAGGGGAGCAGCCGGCCGGTGAGGAGGGCGGCGTAGAAGCGGTTCAGGTCGGCGAGCGTGGAGATCAGCTCGCCCGCGGCGCCCGCGACGCTCGGGTCGAGGGCGGTGACGTCCTGGCCCTGGCCGGTGTACGCGCGGCCGTGCGGGGAGGGGAGCGTGGTGCGGGTGCCGGGGAAGGAAGTGCCGGACAGGCGGAGGGGGGTGATGATGCGGCGTTCGGTCTCGGTGGCGTACGAACGGCCGGTGACCTGCTTGATCACCATGCCGAGGATGACGTAGTTGGTGTTGGAGTACGACCAGCGGCCCGGCGTGGTCGCGGGGTGGGCGAGGGCGGTGCGGACCGCCTCGGTCGGAGTGAGGGGGACGAGGCCCTTGGTGTCGGTGGTGTAGTCGGCGAGGCCGCTGGTGTGGGTGAGCAGGGCGCGGAGGGCGAGGGTGCGCCCGTCGAGTCCCTTGCCGCGGATGAGGCCGGGCAGATGGCGTTCCACGGGGTCGGACAGGGACAAGCGGTGTTCGGCGGCCAGTTGGAGTACGACCGTCGCGATGAACGTCTTGGTGATGCTGCCGGCGCGGAAGTGGTCGGTGCGGCGGATGCGGGTGATCTCGCCGGTGCCGCGCGCGCCGGAGAAGCGGCCGGCGCTGTCGCTGTCCGCGCTGCTGCCGGTGCGGGTGCGGGTGCGGTGACCGGTGTTGGTGCCGGTGTCGGGGTCACTTCCGGTCGCGGTGCCGTTCGCTGTCTTTGCCTCTGACTCTACTTCTGTCCCGGTGGCGGGTGCTGCTGGGTTCTTGTCCGTGTCTGTGGTGGTGTCGCCGGCTGTGGCCTGGTTGGCGTGCGCGAAGTGCCAGTGGGGACGTTGGGCCGCCTGCTGTCCCGGTGGAGGGTCCGGGGCGCCCGGCTCGGTCATTGACCATGGGGCTTCGCGGGCCAACAGAGCCGCGGCGGGGGCCTTGCCTCGGGTGACCAGCAGCGGAAGAGTGGCGTCCGTGGCCGGTTTCGCGGCCAGCGGCGCACTGGCGGAAGTCAGGCCGAAGAGGGTCACCGCAAGGGGTATGGCCAGCAGTGTTCGCGGAATGGGCATGGCGGTCCCTCCTTGTGCGGAGCCCATCATGAGGGACGTTGGACCCTGGGCGTAGACCGGTCCTGAAGTGAGGGACAATGGAGGCTCTGTCAGGGCGGGTTGCGCGGGTAGCAGCGGTAGCAGCAGAGGGGACGCATGTCGGACGCGGAGCAGGCGGGTCAGTCCCGTCAGGACAAGAGCGAACGTCTCCTCTCCGGGCGCTACCGGCTGGGAGAAGTGCTCGGCCGCGGCGGAATGGGAACCGTCTGGCGCGCCAAGGACGAGACACTCGGCCGGACGGTCGCGGTGAAGGAGCTGCGCTTTCCCTCGAGCATCGACGAGGAAGAGAAGCGGCGGCTCATCACGCGTACGTTGCGTGAGGCCAAGGCGATCGCGCGGATCCGCAACACCAGTGCGGTGACCGTGTACGACGTGGTCGACGAGGACGACCGTCCGTGGATCGTGATGGAGCTGGTCGAGGGCAAGTCGCTCGCCGAGGCCATTCGCGAGGACGGGCTGCTCACGCCGCGGCGCGCGGCCGAGGTCGGCCTCGCGGTGCTCGACGTACTGCGGTCCGCGCATCGCGAGGGGATCCTGCACCGCGATGTGAAGCCGTCCAACGTGCTGATCGCCGAGGACGGGCGGGTCGTTCTCACGGACTTCGGCATCGCGCAGGTCGAGGGCGACCCTTCGATCACGTCCACCGGCATGCTCGTCGGCGCGCCCTCGTACATCTCGCCGGAGCGGGCGCGCGGGCACAAGCCGGGTCCCGCGGCCGACCTGTGGTCCCTTGGCGGACTGCTGTACGCGGCTGTGGAAGGCGTTCCTCCGTACGACAAGGGGTCGGCGATCGCGACCCTCACCGCGGTGATGACCGAGGACGTCGAACAGCCGACGAACGCGGGGCCGTTGGAGAAGGTCATCTACGGCCTGCTCGCCAAGGACCCCGAGCAGCGGCTCGACGACGTGGGGGCGCGTGCCCTGCTGCTCGACGTGATTCACGCGCCCGAGGTCAAGGACGAGCCGGAGCCGGTCGACGCGACGAAGGTCGTGCCGTTGCCTCCGGTGCCGCCGGCCTTGGGGAAGCGATTCGGCAAGAGCAAGGGGAATGGC
>NZ_BAAAUG010000167.1:0-20706 GCF_039533825.1 Streptomyces rectiviolaceus | reverse complement strand
GGTCGCACGGGCGGCGGCGGCCTGCGCGGCGACGGCCCTTCTGGTCAGCCCGGTGTCCTGGTCGCACCACTGGGTGTGGTGCGTGCCGATGGCGCTGCTCGTGTGGACGGAGGCGGCGCGCCGGGGCGGCCGGGCCCGGTGGGCGGCCACCGGCGCCGTGGTCCTCGTCTTCTGTTCGTACGCCCTGTGGTGGGTTCCGCACGGCGTGGGACGGCTTGAACTCGGCCAGAATTATGGCGAGATGACGCTGTCCGCCCTCTACGTAGGGACCGCTTTCGCGTTCCTGCTGCAGGGAATCGGACGCCGGACGCGCCTGGGGATCAGGCGAGATCAGGCCGTGGCGAAGGAATAGAAGCGCTTGAGCGTGCAGTGTTCGTCGAGCAGCCGGCCATAGATCGGCTCCCCTTCGAGCTCGCGGTACGTCTCGATGGGGTCGCCCTTTATGATCAGCGCCCGCGCGCACTCCTCGCACCAGTACTGGTAGTCCGGGTTGACGGGTTCCATGTCGCGGACGATCGGCGTACCACTGCCGCACCAGTCGCACTTCCGCCTGTGTGCACCCATCAATCAGCTCCAGCTGTGGCCGCAGGCCGTGCACACGTACGAGACACCGCCGTTGTCGCCGAGCACTTGGGCGACGTGGGAGGAACCGCAGGACGGACAGGTCAGGAGGGTGATCGCCGCGAAGGGAGCGGCAGCGCGGCGCGGCGCGGCCACTGCGATGGGGCGGCCGGCCCCATCGAGGATGCTCGCAGGCATCGCTCTCCCTCCCGTCGGGTCACATTCGGTGGTCTGGTGCGGTCCCCTTCCGGCTGTCCGATTCTGCCACGGCCTGAGCGACCCGGTCAGCGACGCCGTCGTACCAGTCCGGACACGGCGCCCAGTGCGGCCGCCCCGGCCAGTGCGTACACGCACACCAGGAGAGCGTCCGCGGATGAATACGCCCCGGGAGCCCCTTGTGACTCAAGCCGGTTGAGGAAAAGTGCGCCAAAGCACGCGACGCCGAGCAGCTGGCCGAGCTGAGCGACCGTCGAGAGGAGCCCGCTGGCGTCCGCGGCGTCCTCGGGCCGCACCGCGGAGAGCGCCCGGGTGAGCGTCGGGCTGAACCCGAGGGAGAGTCCCGCACCGATGCCCACGAAGGCCGCGTACAGCCACAGTCCGCCCTCCCCGCCGTCCCGGAGGAGCAGCCCCACCGCGACCGCCGACACCGCGGTGAGCGCGAACCCGCCGGGAATCAGTGCCCGTTGGACCGCCGCAGGCCAGTGGCGCCAGGTCAGGCCGACCACTCCGAAGACCACCGCGGTCGGCGCGAACGTCAGACCGGCGCGCAGCGCGCTGTAACCGAGGCCGCCCTGGACGTGCAGCGTGAGCACGAACAGGAAGCCCGCGTTGACCGCCATCACCGCGGCGATCCGGAAGACGGCGAGTCCCATGCCCGGCATGCGCAGGACCCGAGGCGCGATCAGCGGCGCCCCGCCACCGCGGGCGAGCCGGGACTCGTACGCGCAGAAGAGCGCGAAGAGAACCGCCGCCGAGCCGAGCGAGAGCCAGGACCACAGCGGCCAGCCCTCCTGCTGGCCGAGCACCAGCGGCACGGTGAGCAGTGAGACGACGGCACCGAGCAGCACGAGCCCCGGCAGATCGAGCCCACGCGCCCGCTGCACCGGCTTTCCGGCGACCGGCCGCCCGGCCGCCGCCCCACCGCCCGCGCCGCCGTCACGCGGCAGCACACGCCGCGCCATGACCAGCAAGGCCACGCCCACCGGCACGTTCACCAGGAACACCGGGCGCCATCCCGTGCCGAACAGATCGGCGCTGACCAGGACTCCGCCGAGCACCTGCCCCGCCGCGGCCCCCACGGCGAGCACCGCCGCGTACGCGCCGAGCGCCTTCGTCCGCGCCTCCCCGGTGAAGTTGCGCTGGATCAGGCTGAGTACCTGCGGGATGAGGAGCGCCGATCCCGCGCCCTGCAGCAGCCGGAAGGCGATCAACTCGCCCGTGCCCCGGCTGAGTCCGCAGGCGAGCGAGGCGGCGGTGAAGACCGCGAGGCCCAGGAGGTAGACGCGACGGTGCCCGAGGCGGTCGCCGAGCCGCGCGCCGGTGATCAGGAGCACGGCGTACGTGATGGTGTATCCGGCGATCACCAGCTGCAACCCGGCGCCCGACGCGCCCAGTTCATCGCGGATGGTGGGCGCGGCGACATTGACGATGAAGACGTCGAGCAGCGCCATGAACTGCGCGGCGATGACGACCGCGAGGAGCCGCCCGGGGCGAATGTCAGTGCCGGGGGCTTTACTGAATGCGGGACTTGAACCAGCGGGATCCGCTGCGGTGGACGGGGTGGTCGTTGTCATGGCACCGAGCGTGACGGCGAGTTGGTACGGGTAACGAGAGCCCGCTGATGCTGGTACTGACAGCACCTGGCAAGGCTCGGGGCGTGGACCGACGATGGGGGATGTGACGACGATGGGGACGACTCAGCGACGCAGGCCGGAGCTCGCCGCCTTCCTGCGCGGCCGCAGGGCCAGGGTGACACCGGCCGACGTGGGCATGCCGCCGGGCCTGCGCCGCCGCACGCCGGGCCTGCGCCGCGAGGAGGTCGCCCAGCTCTCCGGGGTCGGCGTCACCTGGTACACGTGGCTGGAGCAGGGCCGCCCGATCAACGCATCGGCGCAGGTCCTTGACGCCGTGGCGCGCACGCTCCGCCTGGACAAGCCCGAGCGCGAGCACCTCTACCACCTGGCCGAGGTGCCGTACGAGCCCGACCGCAGGACCGCGTCCCCCGCGGCCGTCGGCCCAGAGATCCAGGGCATCATCGACGCCCTCGACCCCCACCCGGCGGTGGTCTACAACGCGCGGTACGACATCCTCGCCACCAACCCCGCCTATCGAGATCTCTTCTTCGTCCCGCAGCTGGCGGCCTTCGGGGTGCCGAACGTGCTGTGGACGCTGTTCATCGCGCCCGATCCCGTCTGCCCGCTGGTCTTCCGCGAGTCGGAGCTGCCGGTGATGGTGGCGACGCTGCGCAGCTCGTACGGACGGCATGTGGGCGAGCCCGCCTGGGAGGAGTTCATACGCCGCCTGTCCGCGGCGAGCGCGCACTTCGCCGAGCTGTGGGAGAGCGGCGACGTGGCGCCGCCCGGGCCGCGCGTGAAGACGTTCCGGCACGAGGCGGTCGGTGAGCTGCGGATGACGTCGGTCTCGCTGTCCATCAACGGCATGCCGGAGTGCAGGATCGTCGCGTACACACCGGACGACGAGGAGAGCCGCCGACGGGCGGCCGAGCTTCGTGGGCTCAGACCCCCGGAAGCAGAAGGCTCTCCGGAAACGGAAGGATCCCGCCCTCTGATGAGGACGGGATCCGGATTGTGGAGCTAAGGAGAATTGAACTCCTGACCTCCTGCATGCCATGCAGGCGCTCTACCAACTGAGCTATAGCCCCGTGTGCCACGCGGCGGAGCCGCATGATGTTCCGTCCCGCTCGGCGGGCGAACAAGAAGAACTTTAGCCTGCGACGAGCCGGAATGTGAAATCCGGGTGACGGAGCCTCCGGGGCGCCCTCTCAGGCCCTCCGACCAGCGGCTCTCGCCACCCGCCCGTCCAGCGCTAATCGTCGTCGCCGAGCACGGGCTCCGGCAGCGTGCCGGCATTGTGCTCGAGCAGGCGCCAGCCCCGCGCGCCCTGGCCGAGCACGGACCAGCAGCAGTTGGAGAGCCCACCGAGGCTCTCCCAGTGGTGGGACTCCAGGCCGAGGAGACGGCCGATGGTGGTGCGGATCGTGCCGCCGTGGCTGACCACGACGAGCGTGCCGTCCTCCGGCAGCTTCTCGGCATGGCGCAGCACGATCGGCGCGGCCCGGTCGGCGACCTCGGTCTCGAGTTCGCCGCCACCGCGGCGCACCGCTTCGCCGCGCTTCCACGCGGTGTACTGGTCGCCGAAGCGCGTGATGATCTCGTCGTGCGTCAGGCCCTGCCACTCACCGGCGTACGTCTCCTGGAGGCCCGGCTCGTGCTGGATCTCCAGGCCGGTGAGGGCGGCGAGCTCACTCGCGGTGGCCGCCGCCCGCTTGAGGTCGGACGCCACGATGGCGTCCGGCTTCAGCGAGGCGAGCAGCCGGGCGGCGCGCCTGGCCTGCGAGACACCGGTGTCGGTCAGCTCGATGTCCGTGGAGCCCTGGAAGCGACGCTCCAGGTTCCAGGCCGTCTGGCCGTGCCGCCACAGGATGATCCGGCAGCCGCGGTTGGTCACCGAAGCTCACCGTCCAGATCGGCTGCCTCCTCCGCGGCGCGCTGCTCGGCGTGCTCGGCGGCCTTGCCGCGGGTCGCGACGGCGTCCGCGGGCAGCTCGATCTCGGGGCAGTCCTTCCAGAGGCGCTCGAGGGCGTAGAAGACACGCTCCTCGCTGTGCTGGACGTGCACCACGATGTCCACGTAGTCCAGGAGGACCCAGCGGGCTTCGCGGTCGCCCTCGCGGCGCACCGGCTTGACGCCGAGGTCCTTGCTGAGCCGCTCCTCGATCTCGTCGACGATCGACTTGACCTGGCGGTCGTTGGGCGCGGATGCGAGCAGGAAGGCGTCGGTGATCGACAGCACGTCACTGACGTCGTACGCGATGATGTCGTGCGCGAGCTTGTCGGCGGCCGACTGTGCGGCGACCTTGATGAGCTCGATGGAGCGGTCCGTGGCGGTCACTAGTGAGCTTTCCTTCAGGTGGTCAAGACACACCAAGGGTCTCACGGACCGCCGACAGCACTCCCGGCCATCGCACGATCACCCTGTCTGCTGCGTCACCCCGGCCGGGAAGGCTGCTTCGCCCCGGCCGGGAATGCTGTTAGACCCCGGCCGGGGTCCGTGCCGTCAGCCCGTCTCGTAGTCCTGGCCGAGGACGACCGACACATCCGCGTTCGGTGCGGTCTTGCCCTTGCGGACCGCGCTTTCGGGCAGACCGAGGGTCTTGGCGACCTCGGTGGCCTGCGTCTTCTTGTCGGCGTCGGCGTACGTGACCTGCGATGCCGTCTGGGCCGTAGAACCCGCGCCGCTGTCGACGAAGGTGTAGCCGCCGTTGACCAGCGAGATCCGCGCCTCCTGCCCCGCGCCCTTGCTGCCGGAGGCGTTCTTGACGCCGACCCGTACGGCCGCGCCCTTGTCCGGGTTCTTGACCGCCCCGCCGAGGACGTTCTTGACGACGCTCGCGCCGGCCTTCTCCGAGAGCGTCCCGTCCTGCTGCACCGGGAGCAGCTGCGTGGAGTAGTCGCCGCCCTTCGCGCGGTCGGCGAGCTTGGCGAGGAAGGCGCCGAGGTCCTTCTCCTTGAGGGAGGGGTCCAGGATCTGCGCCAGCGACTGGACGGTGGTCGTCGCGGCCTGCGGGTCGGACGACAGCTTCCGCAGGACGCCCTGCATGACCTGCCCGAACCGGTCGAGCTGCGCGGTCTCGGTCTCGCCGGACGCGCGGTAGGTGGCGTACGCGACGGCCATCGGGCCGCTCAGGGTCTGCTGCTCGCCCTTCTTCACGAGGGGCGCCTCGCCCTTCTTGGCCTTGGGGTCCGGCACATTGGCGTCCGTGTCGATGTCGATGTTGCCGACCAGCTCGACGAGGTTGTTCAGGTAGGGGGTGTCGAGCCGCCACGTGCCCTCGACCTGGGTGCCGAGCAGGCTGTCGATCGACTCGCGGGTACCGGTCGAACCGTCGTCGTCGACCGACTTGCCGAGCGTCGTCCCCGCGCCCTCGTCGTTCGTCACGGAGAGGGAGTTGGGCAGCAGGACGGTGCTGCCGCGCTCGGTGGTGGTGTTGTTCACCAGGAGCGCCGTGGAGGTGCCGCCGCCCTTGGTGTTGTGCAGGTGGACGACGATCACGTCGCGGTTCTGCGGCCCGGCCGCCGCGGCGGCGTCGCCGGACGCGTCGTCCGACAGGCCGGGCAGCTTGCCCGCGTACCAGAGATAGCCGACGCCGCCCGCGATCACGAGCGCGAGCGCCACGACGAGGGCGACGACCCGGGAACGCCCGCGCCGCTTGGCCTCCTCGCGCCGCTCGGTGCGGCTCTCGGTGAACTTGAGCCAGTCGATGACGTCTTCGGACTCTTCGTCCGGCTCCTCGATGAAGGAGAACTGCTGGGTCTCGTACGCGGGGTCGCGGCGCTCCGGCTCACGCCGGGGCTCGGGTTCGAACTCCGGCTCCGGCTCCGGCTCCGGTTGCCGCGACTGCTGCGGGATCCAGCCGGTCTGCGTCTGCTGGGCGGCCTGCTGCTGGTACTGCTGAGGCTGGTGGGACTGCTGCTGGTCGTAGGTCCCGGTGCCGTACGAACCGGAACCGGAGTCGTACGAAGCGTCATACGGAGGGACAGGAGGCTGCTGCCCCGTCGCGTAAGGGTCGTAGCCGTAGCCCTGCGGCTGCTGCGGCTGCTGTTGTTGCTGCGGCGGCTGCTGCTGGGCCTGAGCGCCGTACTGGTCGTACGAAGCCGAGGGCTGCACCTGCTGGTACACCGGCTGGCCGTACTCGTCGTACCCGACGACCTGGTACTGGTCAGCCGCGTACTCGCCCGCATATGGGTCGCCGCCCGCATACGGGTCGTACTGTCGGTCGTTCACCGGTGCCCCTCTCGGCTCAATCGCCGCGGTACAGCTCGCGCTTGTCGATATAACGCACCACACCGTCCGGCACCAGGTACCAGACGGGATCTCCCTTGGCGACCCGCGCACGGCAGTCCGTGGACGAGATGGCGAGGGCCGGGACCTCCACAAGGGAGACGCCGCCTTCAGGAAGCCCGGGGTCGGACAGCGTATGGCCGGGCCGGGTGACCCCGATGAAGTGCGCCAGGGAGAACAGCTCTTCGGTGTAGCGCCAGGTGAGGATCTGGCCGAGGGCGTCGGCGCCCGTGATGAAGAACAGGTCCGTGTCGGGATTGAGCGTGCGCAGATCGCGCAGCGTGTCCGTCGTGTAGGTCGGCCCGCCGCGGTCGATGTCGATGCGGCTCACCGAGAACTGCGGGTTCTCGGCCGTCGCGATGACCGTCATCAGATAACGGTCCTCGGCCGGGGACACCGCCTTGTCGCTCTTCTGCCACGGCTGCCCGGTCGGCACGAACACCACCTCGTCGAGGTGGAACTGCGCGGCGACCTCCTGGGCCGCCACCAGGTGTCCGTGGTGGATCGGGTCAAACGTTCCGCCCATGACGCCGAGGCGACGTTTGCCCTTGCTGGCCGGGCCGGTACCGGGACCGGTAGGCATGTCCTGCTCTCCCATGCGTGCAGACCCTACCGGCCCGGTCGACGGGCTCTGTTTCAGCCGTCCGTTCCGTGAGACCGCTCAGCGGTCCCGGTTGAAGCGCGTGGTGATCCACAGCAGCAGCATCAGCGCGACGAACGCGCCGCCACCGGTGATGAGAGGGCTGATGCTTGCGTGCTCGTCGACGTGCTTGCCCTCGGAGGCGAGAGTGACCAGCTGGGAGGCGGTGCTGTGGAGGCTCATCGTCGGCAGGACCTATCCGGAGGTGGGCGGGACAAAGACTTCCGGGCCATCGTATGCGGGGGCACCGGCCGAGCTCACGCCGACTCAGCTGTTCTGGTCCGCGCGGTCGTCCTTGTCGCCCCCACCGGGACGGTCTTCGCCGCGTTCGGCGTCCCCGCTCCCCCGCTCGGCGTCGGCGTCGGCGCCCTGGCGGTAGCCCCGCAGCAGGAACCACGCGACGAGCACGCAGCCGACGACCATGACGATCAGCACGACGCGCAGCAGATTGCCCGCACCCTGCTCCTTGGCGGCCAGACCGGCCGCCTCCGTGACCCAGTGGTGGGCTGCGGCGCTGTGCTCCATGACGGCCATGACGGGCGACTCCATTCGCTGTGCTGCCCTGTCACGGTATCTCCGCCTAGGCTGGGTCCCACCTCGGGGGCATGACTGGACGAGCATGGGGGATGGGGCATGACCGACGACAACGACCACGGCCTGCAGGACGGTGGCCACGAGAACGGTGGCCACGAGAACGTGCCGAGCAGGCAGCGCAGGCGCTTCCCCGGCATCTCGTCACGGGCGTACGAGCACCCGGCGGACCGCTCGGCACTGGTGGCCCTGCGCAAGCTCACCGGCTTCGACACCGTCTTCAAGGCGCTCAGCGCGCTGCTTCCCGAGCGGAGCCTGCGGCTCCTGTTCCTCTCGGACTCCGTACGGGTCTCCGACGCGCAGTTCGCGCACCTCAACACCATGCTGCGGGACGCCTGCTACATCCTGGACCTGGAGAAGGTCCCGCCGATGTACGTGAACCAGGACCCGAACCCGAACGCGATGTGCATCGGCCTCGACGAGCCGATCATCGTGGTGACGACGGGCCTCGTCGAGCTGCTCGACGAGGAGGAGATGCGCGCGGTCGTCGGCCACGAGGTGGGCCACGCGCTCTCCGGCCACTCGGTGTACCGGACGATATTGCTCTTCCTCACCAACCTCGCGCTCAAGGTGGCCTGGATCCCGCTCGGCAACGTCGCGATCATGGCGATCGTGACCGCCCTGCGCGAGTGGTTCCGCAAGTCCGAGCTGTCGGCGGACCGCGCGGGGCTCCTGGTCGGCCAGGACCTGAAGGCGTCGATGCGCGGCCTGATGAAGATCGCGGGCGGCAACCACCTGCACGAGATGAACGTGGACGCGTTCCTTGAGCAGGCCAAGGAGTACGAGTCCGGGGGCGACCTGCGGGACTCCGTACTGAAGATCCTGAACGTGCTGCCGCGTACGCACCCCTTCACCACCGTGCGCGCCGCCGAGCTGAAGAAGTGGGCCGAGACCCGCGACTACCAGCGGATCATGGACGGCCACTACCCCCGCCGCGACGAGGACAAGGACACCTCGGTGTCGGACTCCTTCCGCCAGTCCGCGTCCAGCTACGCGGACGACGTACGCCACAGCAAGGACCCGCTGATGAAGCTGGTCAACGACATCGCGGGCGGCGCGGGCGACCTGGGCGGCAAGCTGCGCGGGAAGTTCACCGGGCAAGGCGGGCAGGGCGGTCCGGGCGGGCAAGGCGGTCAGAGCGGCGGCCGGAACGACGACCCGCCCGCCGAGGACACGCGACCCGAGAAGTAACCCTCAGAGCGAGGGCTGGGCGGTCGCCGAGAGCGAGCCGCACAGCGCCGTGGCGTCACCCGTCGCGTACGGGTCGGTGCCCGCGGGGCCGCCCGCCTTCGCCTTCTGTCCCGCGAGCAGCGGCCGCAGCTGGTTGGCGGCGTCGGCGGAGCAGGCGAGCGGGCCCGCCTGCATGTACGACACGAGCAGCTCGGCCTGGCGCATCCGCAGGTCGTCGCGGTCGAAGCGGAACTGCAGCTCGCGGCGGACGGTGAACAGCGAGGCCTTGACGTGCTCGCCCTTGCCGGCCGGTCGCAGGGCGTAGACGAAGGTGTGGTCGGAGGTCACCTCGAGGGTGTTCTTGTCCGTCTCGGTGGCGTGCAGCGTGCCGTGGACCCGGATGCCGGACGAGGCGAGGGCCGTCTTCGTCGGGTCGAAGCGCACCAGCCAGCCCGTGGGCGCGTGCCGCCCGTCGGCCGCCGGGTGCGCGAAGCTCTCGTCGAACTGGTCGAGCTGCTGCGGGTCGAGCAGGATCCGCGCGGAGCGCACGGCGCCGCCGGTGAGGACGTCCGGGTCGAGCGAGGACTCGACCAGATAGTCCTTGGCGGTGGTCAGCGCGGTCATCACCTGACCGTCCGAGAAATGCGCCGTGCGGTGCGCCGCCGGGAGGTTGATGCCGGAAGCGCCCACCCGGAACTGCGCGGCCGGGCTGTGCGCGTACAGGTCGGCCGGCTTCTCGGCGCCGGGCACGGCGCCCGGCGGGGCCAGCGGTATGACCGTTATCCGCAGCGGCTCGGGGCGCTGGGCGGCCGGGGTCTGGTACGGGTGGCGTACGCCCATGTAGATCGCGGTGCCGAAGGCGACGGCGATCAGCAGGACGAGGATCACGGCCTGCTTGGAAAGGTGCTTGTGGCGCGCGGGAAGGCGGCGCACCGCGTGTGTGTGGTCACTCATGCGCTCCTGCGCGGAGTACTCCTGGAGCCGCGCGGCGCGGACGAACGACTCGTCGAACACGACGGATCGGTACTCGTCCTCACCACCGGCGGGAGCGCCCTCGGGGGTCCCCTCAGGTGGTTCTCCTGGCCCGCCCATACCTTCAGGGTAGGTCTCAGCGCCGTTCGGTAAACGCCCTGGTACACGACAAGTTCTGACAACTTCTCACGGGGTGCGCGGGGTCGCCGACACGGGCGGCTGGCCGTACTCCGCGGAGGCGGACGGCTCCGTGGAGACGGGAGGCGGGGCCGGGTCCTGGCGGCCCGTCGACGCGCCGCGATAGACCGCGGTGAAGGCGAGCGCGACCATGCCTATGCCCATCAGGAGGGCGAGCATCCAGGCGACGGGGCGGTGCCAGCGGTTGCGGCTTCCGTAGCCGCTCCGCCGGCCGTACCCGTCCTCGGCGAACTCCCGGTCGTACACGTCGTCGAGGTCCGGGTCGTGGCCGAACTCGCCGCCGTCGTCAGGGCCCCAGCCCTCGTCGTAGAGGTCGTCCTCCGGCGAGTCGCGGCCCGAACCGCGGGTGCGGGCCCGGCGGCTCTCGGCCTCGGAGGCCTCGGCGCGCGCCTGGGCCGCGGCCAGCAGCCGCTCCACCGCGGTGGGCTCATGGACCTTGGCGGCCTTGACGAAGTCCTCGTCGAAGACCACGGAGGCGAACTCTTCGTCCGCACCCCCGCGGTCGCGGTTGTCGTCGGGCTCCCAGCCGTCAGGAAACGACGGCGTGCCCCCCACGTCCTCCGGCACCCTTCCAGCGTAGACCCGGAAGGGGCAATCTGGGCAGGCGGTACGGGAATTGGACCCGTGCGGGAATTCAGCGGGTGTGACCGTCGCCGGTGACGATGTACTTCGTCGACGTCAGCTCGGGAAGCCCCATCGGGCCCCGGGCGTGCAGCTTCTGCGTGGAGATGCCGATCTCGGCGCCGAAGCCGAACTGGCCGCCGTCCGTGAAGCGCGTGGAGGCGTTCACGGCGACCGTCGTGGAGTCCACGAGCTGGGTGAAGCGGCGCGCGGCCTGCTGCGAGGTGGTGACGATCGCCTCGGTGTGCCCGGACGTCCACAGGCGGATGTGCTCGACGGCCTGCTCAAGGGAGTCGACGATGCCCGCCGCGATGTCGTACGAGAGGTACTCGGTCTCCCAGTCCTCCGTGGTCGCGGGCACGACGGTGGCCTTCGACCCGTCGGCGTACGAGATGACCCGCTCGTCGGCGTGCACGGTGACCCCGGCATCGGCCAGTGCGTCCAGGGCGCGCGGCAGGAAGGCGTCGGCGATGTCCGCGTGCACCAGGAGCGTCTCGGCGGCGTTGCAGACGCTGGGGCGCTGGGCCTTGGAGTTGATGAGGATGTCGACGGCCATGTCCAGGTCGGCATCGGCGTCCACGTACACGTGGCAGTTGCCGGTGCCGGTCTCGATGACCGGGACGATGGACTCCTCGACGACGGTCTTGATCAGCGAGGCGCCGCCACGCGGGATGAGGACGTCGACGAGGCCGCGGGCGCGCATCAGCTCGCGCACGGAGTCGCGGTTCTCGCCCGGCACGAGCTGGATGGCGTCGGCGGGCAGGCCCGCTCCGTGGACGGCATCGCGAAGGACCCGCACGAGCGCCGTGTTCGATTCGTACGCCGATGACGAGCCCCGCAGGAGCACCGCGTTGCCGGACTTCAGGCAGAGGGCGGCGGCGTCCACGGTGACGTTCGGGCGGGCCTCGTAGATGATCCCGACGACGCCGAGCGGGACGCGGACCTGGCGCAGGTCGATGCCGTTCGGCAGGGTCGAGCCGCGGACGACCTCGCCGACGGGGTCGGGCAGGGCCGCCACGTCGCGCACGTCGGCGGCGATGGCGCGGACCCGCTCCGGGGTGAGCGTCAGACGGTCGACGACGGACTCGCTGGTCCCGGCCTCGCGGGCGCGGGCGGTGTCCTTGCCGTTGGCCTCGATGATCTCGGCGGTGCGCACCTCGAGGGCGTCGGCGATCGCCAGGAGCGCGTCGTCCTTGGCGGCGCGCGGCAGCGGCGCGAGCGTCGCGGCGGCGCCGAGGGCGCGGTAGGCGGCCGGGGCGGCGCCGGAGAGGTTGTCGTACGGCAAGCCCGAGAACGGAGGGGTGAGGGACGTCATGCCCGCAGCGTAATGCGGAGCGGCCAGGGTCCACCCGCTGTTTCAGCAGCCGAGACCGCTGTGCTCACGACGGCTCAAAAAGGGTGCACGCCCACCGGGGTCGCCGGAAGCGGACCGTACCCCTCCGCGATCCGCTGGTGGTACGTGTCGCGGTCGATCACTTCAAGCCCCACGATCTCCCACGGCGGCAGCTTCGCGCTCTGCCGGTGCTCGCCCCAGAGCCGGAGCGCGACCGCGGCCGCGTCGTGCAGGTCGCGGGCCTCTTCCCAGTACCGGATCTCCGCGTGATCGGGGGCGTATCGGCTGGTCAGCAGAAAGGGATGGTCGTGGGCGAGCTGTTCGAGGCCTCGCCTGACCTCTTTCAGCGGGGCCTCGGCCCCGGAGACGCTCAGGGTGACGTGCCACAGACGGGGCGCCTCCACCGCCTCGCCCTCCTGGCTCTCGTCCGTCTCGCCGGCCGCTCGCGTGTCGGTGTACGTCGCCCCCGCGGCGACGCTGGTCAGGGACCGCTCAGCCGACGCGCGGGACGACGCTCCCGGGCGCACTCGTCTCACGACGGCCTCCTCTACGCAATGGTGGTGCGGATACGCAATGGTCGTGCGGAAGTGTCTGGAACAAAGTTGAGCAGGCCAAGCGCCCCCGCGGGGCGGTTTTGGGGAGTTTCACCTCGCAGGGACCAGTCGGCACACGGCGTTCGCGCCTGTTTTCGGCCGGGGACCACTGGGGCTGCTGTGACTCCTGAGACGGCAGAAACACGGACCACGGGGGCTCAGGGGGGCCGGACCTGCTAGTCGTGCAGCAGGGCCAGGTCGTCGCGGTGCACCACTTCCCGCTCGTACGCCGGTCCGAGCTCCCGCGCGAGCTCCCGCGTGGAACGGCCGAGGAGCTGCGGCAGTTCCTTGGCGTCGAAGTTCACCAGACCGCGCGCCACGGCCCGCCCCGCGGTGTCCCGCAGCTCCACCGGGTCGCCCGCGGCGAAGTCGCCCTCGACCGCCGCGATACCGGCGGGCAGCAGCGATTTGCGCCCCTCGACGATCGCGCGCACCGCCCCGTCGTCGAGCGTCAGCGCGCCCTGCGGCTCGGACGCGTGCTGGAGCCACAGGAGCCGGTCGCCGGTGCGGCGGCCCGTGCGGTGGAAGTACGTCCCGGTGTCGCGGCCCGCGAGGGCGTCGGCGGCGTCGCTCGCGGAGGTCAGGACGACGGGGATCCCGGCGGCGTCGGCGATCCGCGCGGCCTCGACCTTGGTGACCATGCCGCCGGTGCCGACGCCCGCCTTGCCCGCGCTGCCGATCTGGACGTGCTCTATGTCGGCGGGTCCTGTCACCTCGGAGAGCCGGGAGGTGCCGGGCCTGGCCGGGTCGCCGTCGTAGAGGCCGTCCACGTCGGAGAGCAGGACGAGGAGGTCGGCGTGGACGAGGTGGGCGACGAGGGCGGCGAGCCGGTCGTTGTCGCCGAAGCGGATCTCGTCCGTCGCCACGGTGTCGTTCTCGTTCACGACGGGCAGCGCGCCCATCGCCAGGAGCTGGTCGAGGGTGCGGGATGCGTTGCGGTGGTGGGCGCGGCGTGCCATGTCGTCGGAGGTGAGGAGCACCTGCCCGACGCGTACGCCGTAACGCGCGAAGGAAGCGGTGTAGCGGGCCACGAGAAGCCCCTGGCCGACACTGGCGGCCGCCTGCTGCCTCGCGAGGTCCTTGGGGCGCCTGCGCAGCCCGAGCGGCGAGAGCCCGGCGGCGATGGCGCCGGACGAGACGAGCACGATCTCGCGCTCGCCGCCGCTGCGGCACTTGGCGAGCACGTCAACGAGGGCGTCAACGCGATCGGCGTCCAGACCTCCCGACGCGGTGGTCAGGGACGAGGACCCGACCTTGACGACAACCCTGTGGGCCTCTGCGATGCCCTGCCTTGCCCCAGCCACGTGCTTCCCCAATGATCCTGAAGATCCCATTCCCTGCCGGACCAGCAATCTACGCGAGTGAGCGCGTGGGGTGCCCGCGCATTTCGAGGGGCGGACCGGAGAGGGGCCAAGGGCTCCCCCGAGGCAATTCCCGGCCTCGAGGTTCAGTACCTTTGCCCCTTTATCCGGTGATTGTCGTCACGGAAGATTGCTAGAGGGCCACCGCACGTCATACGGTCAGTGGTCGTCTTCCCCGACTTCCCCCCGTCCGATCCCCCCGATCCCCCGCCAGGAGCCCAAGCCCGTGCCCTCTGCCGGACTCGCACCCCGCCGCATCGTGCAGCTCTCCGCGCTGTTCGCGATGTTCGCGCTCTTCACGGCCCAGCTCGTCAGCGCGCTGGTCCCGTACGTACCGGTGTTCATCGCCGCATCGGCGGCGAACCTCGCGCTCGACGTCTATCTGCAGTACAAGCAGCCGGGGCTCCTCTCCCTCCTTGGCAAGATCCGTTTCGATGTCACCGTCAGGCAGCTCCTGCGCGACATGCTGATCCTGGTCGGCCTGCTGCGCATCGACGGCATCGAGCCGCTGGCCGAGCAGTCACCGCTGACCATCTCGCTGCTCGCGTACTACTTCCTGCACTTCGGCTGCCAGGCCACCGCCATAATGGTGCGCCGCAGCCGTCAGCTGCCGATCGTCACGCGCAACATCGACGCGTCCGCGCTGCACCTGACCGCTGCCCCGCCGCGGATCCTCTCGCGCCGCCAGGCCCACCGCCTGCTGACGTTCTCGATCCCCGCCACGGCAGGCCTGATCGTCACCGCGGCCACCACGGACGCGTACTGGGGCGGCATCGGCCTCGGGATCTCCATCGCCCTGATGGGCCTCGGCGCGATCTACCTCGCCACGTGGCTGCTCCCCAAGAAGCGGGCGAAGAACGACGAGAAGGTCATGGAGTGGCTGGACAACTGGCTGGCCGAGTACCAGCCGTCCGTCGCGATGTACTTCTCGGGCGGCGCCACGTCCGCGTACCAGGCGAACATGTGGCTCTCCACGCTCTCCAAGCTCGACGGCAAGCCGCTGATCGTGCTGCGTGAGCGGTTCATGGTGCAGAAGATCGACGCGACGGACGTCCCGATCATCTGCTTCCCGAAGGTCGCGACGATGTTCTCCCTGGAGACCTCGACGCTGAAGATGATGCTGCACCCGGCGAACGCCGCGAAGACCTCTCAGGTCCTGCGCATCCCCACGATCAAGCACGCCTTCATCAACCACGGCGAGAGCGACAAGCTGTCCTCCTGCAACCCGTACGCGAAGGCGTACGACGAGGTGTGGGTGGCGGGCCCCGCCGCGCGCGACCGCTACCAGGCCGCGGACGTCGGTGTCGACGACAAGGACGTGGTCGAGGTCGGCCGCCCCCAGCTGTCCCCGATCCTGCCGACGACGGGCGCCCCCACGGGTCCGTTCACGACCGTTCTGTACGCCCCCACCTGGGAGGGCTGGGACGGCAACCCCGGCAACACGTCGGTGACCCTCGCGGGCGAGAACATCGTCCGGCACCTCCTCGCCGACCCCGGCGTCCGGCTCGTCTACAAGCCGCACCCGATGACCGGTTCGCAGGACCCCCGCGCCGGCGCCGCCAACGAGCGCATCAAGGCGATGATCCGCGAGGCCGCCGCCAAGCGTTCGGGCGAGCGTCCCGGCCCGGAGGCGGCCGCCGAACTGGTGCGCCGCACCGCCGAGTTGGACCAGCTGACCTCGACCGCGTTCCGCAAGAGCGTGGACGAGATGGAGCGGATGATGCTCCAGGGCACGCCCCACGGCGACCAGCAGGCGGCTGTCGCCGAGGCGACGGCGGCGTGGGAGGCGGCGTACTGGGCGTCGTTCCCCGAGTGGGAGCACCAGATCATCACCACCGCGCGCCCCGCGATCTTCTCCTGCTTCAACCAGGCCGACCTGCTGATCAGCGATGTCTCCTCGGTGGTCTCCGACTGGCTGACGAGTGAGAAGCCGTACGCGGTCGCCAACACGTCCGGCATGACCGAGGCGGACTTCCGCGCGGGCTTCCCGACGGTGAGCGCGGCGGCGATCCTCTCCCCGACCGCCGAGGAGGTCCCCGCCCTCCTGGAGGCCGTCCGCTCCCCGGAGAAGGACACCCACGTCGACGCCCGCGTGGCCCTCAAGGAGCACCTCCTGGGCCCCTCGGACCCGCCCTCGCTGGCCCGCTTCAACGAAGCGGCCCTCGCGCTTTCGGCCAAGGCCGACGAGCGCCGCATCCGCATGGCCACCCGCATCGACGCGGAGATCCCCGGCCAGCGGGCGGCGGAGGACGCGGCGGAGGAGATGGAGTCCGACCCGACGGAGCCGAACGGCGCGGAAGACTCCGTGACGGCGTAGCCGCCGGGCGGCGCCTTGCGCAGAGGGAAGGGCCCCGGAGCTTCTGCTCCGGGGCCCTTCCCTCTTACATGACTGCGGGTGCGTCGTGGCTTGTCGCGCAGTTCCCCGCGCCCCTTACGGGACTAGAAGGGTTCGAAGTCGTCGTACGCCTTCTCGACGTCGTCACGCTCGGAGTCACGGTCCCGGCGGCGCTGGGCCGCGGGGCGAGGCTCCTCGAGGCGGTGGTCCTCGCCGCGGCGGCCGAGCATCTCCGCACCGGCCATCACCGAGGGCTCCCAGTCGAAGACGACCGCGTTGTCCTCGGGGCCGATGGCGACGCCGTCGCCCGTGCGGGCGCCCGCCTTCATCAGCGCTTCCTCGACGCCGAGGCGGTTCAGCCGGTCCGCGAGGTAGCCGACGGCCTCGTCGTTGTTGAAGTCGGTCTGGCGCACCCAGCGCTCCGGCTTCTCGCCGCGCACGCGGTAGATGCCGTCGTCGCCGAGCTTGACGGTGAAGCCCGTGTCGTCCACGGCCTTGGGTCGGATGACGACGCGGGTCGCCTCCTCCTTCGGCTTCGCGGCACGCGCCGCGCCCACCACCTCGGCGAGCGCGAAGGAGAGCTCCTTGAGCCCCTTGTGCGCGATGGCCGACACCTCGAAGACGCGGTAACCGCGCGCCTCCAGGTCGGGGCGGACCAGGTCCGCGAGGTCCTGGCCGTCCGGTACGTCGATCTTGTTCAGGACGACGACCCGCGGCCGGTTCTCCAGGCCCGCGCCGTACTCCCGCAGCTCGGCCTCGATGATGTCGAGGTCGGAGACGGGGTCACGGTCGGACTCGAGGGTCGCGGTGTCCAGGACGTGCACCAGGACGCTGCACCGCTCGACGTGCCGCAGGAACTCGAGCCCGAGGCCCTTGCCCTGGCTTGCGCCCGGGATCAGACCCGGTACGTCGGCGATGGTGTAGACGGTCGAACCGGCCGTCACCACGCCGAGGTTGGGGACCAGCGTCGTGAACGGGTAGTCCGCGATCTTCGGCTTGGCGGCGCTCAGGACCGAGATCAGCGAGGACTTGCCGGCGCTCGGGTAGCCCACGAGTGCGACGTCCGCGACCGTCTTGAGCTCCAGGACGACGTCGCCCGCGTCGCCCGGCTCGCCGAGGAGGGCGAAGCCGGGAGCCTTGCGGCGGGCCGAGGCGAGTGCCCTGTTGCCCAGGCCGCCGCGGCCGCCCTGCGAGGCGACGAACGTCGTGCCCTCGCCGACCAGGTCCGCGAGGACGTTGCCGTCCTTGTCGAGGACGACGGTGCCGTCCGGCACGGGCAGGACCAGGTCCTGGCCGTCCTTGCCGGAGCAGTTGTCACCGGCACCGGGAGCGCCGTTGGTGGCCTTGCGGTGCGGGGAGTGGTGGTAGTCGAGCAGGGTCGTGACCGACTGGTCGACGACCAGGATCACGTCACCGCCACGGCCGCCGTTGCCACCGTCAGGGCCGCCGAGCGGCTTGAACTTCTCACGGTGGACGGAGGCACAGCCGTGGCCCCCGCTACCCGCGGCGACGTGCAGCTCGACGCGGTCCACGAAGGTGGTCATGGGATGTGCCTCCAGAAACGAACGAAATGTTAAGGGCGAAATGCCCTTAGGTGTAACACGCGAAGGGCGGACCCGCTTCCCGGCAGGGAAGTGAGGTCCGCCCTCGCGAAGAACCTGTTCTACGGAAGCCTGATTCAGGCGACCGGAACGATGTTCACGACCTTGCGGCCACGGTGGGTGCCGAACTCGACCGCACCGGCGGCCAGCGCGAACAGCGTGTCGTCCTTGCCACGGCCGACGCTCGCGCCGGGGTGGAAGTGGGTGCCACGCTGGCGGACCAGGATCTCACCGGCGTTGACGGTCTGACCGCCGAAGCGCTTCACACCGAGCCGCTGAGCATTGGAATCGCGCCCGTTCCGAGTGGACGATGCGCCCTTCTTGTGTGCCATCTTGTCTCAGTCCCTTACTTCGCAGCCGTGGGGATACCGGTGACCTTGATCGCCGTGTACTGCTGGCGGTGACCCTGGCGACGGCGGTAGCCGGTCTTGTTCTTGTAACGAAGGATGTCGATCTTCGCACCCTTGTGGTGGTCCACGACCTCGGCCGTGACCTTGATACCGGCAAGCACCCACGGGTCACTCGTCACGGCGTCGCCGTCGACAACGAGCAGCGTAGAGAGCTCTACGGTGTCGCCAACCTTGGCGGTGGGAAGCTTGTCAACCTCAACGATGTCGTCGACAGCAACCTTGTGCTGACGACCACCGCTGCGCACGATGGCGTACACGGATCTCTCTCTCGCTCGGAACGGGACCCCCGCAGTCCAGCCGTCCGCATGACGCGGTCGGCCTCTCCCGGACGCCAGGCGCCGGAAGGAAATCAGGGTTTACAGGGGTAGGACGTGCCTAGTAACACGCCGACGGTCAAGATTACGGGGCTTGGCCGGAAGGGTCAAACCGGCTTCTCACCGTCTGGCGGCAGCGGCTTGACGCCCTTGCACAGATCGGTGCCGTCGGCCTTGCCGGGCCAGGCCACGGTCCGTACGTGGTCGAAGTGTCCGCGGTACGCGTCGTGCACCGAGTCGTCGTCGATCTTCACGATCGCCTCGTCGTTCTCGCGCAGCGCGGGCGCCGTGTAGTTCTGCGAGCCGGTGAAGGAGAGCTTGTTCTGCTTGCCGTCGTACTTGCCGTCGATGAGCAGGTACTTCGAGTGGATGATGTAGGGCGTCACCAGCTTGGTGCCGGGGTGCAGCGGGTCCCGGTCGTCGTTGAAGCAGCGCATGGTCGGCCCGCCGGTCTTGTGCAGCGCCTCCCAGGTGCCTGGGGTGCCGCCCTGGCTCTTGGCGCTGTCGGTCTCGGCGTAGACGATGCTGACCGTGCAGCCCGCCTTCTTGAGCGAGACGAGCTTGTCGGCGATCTGCTTCCGGGTGATCTTGAAGATCGAGGCGCGGATGTTGGTGTGCCGTGCCACCCCGGCCGCGTCCCTGTAGTTGCACTGCACGTTGTTCAGGACCGAGTACATCGTGTCGGTCTCGTTGACCGTGCCGGAGCGCGGGAAGAAGTACGCCTTGTAGAGGCCGTCGCTGACCGTGCGGTAGTCCCAGTTCCGCCAGTCCTTGCGGATCATGTCGGCGAAGTAGTCGGCGTACGCCTCGTACATCGTCGGGTTGTTCGGGAGCTGCAGCGCGTCGTTGAAGAACCTCGTGTGCGCGGAGGGCGTCGAGTTCGACGTGGTCTGCACGACGACGTCCCTGGCGCCCTCGACCTGCGAGAACAGCCAGAACTTGTTGTGCATGATCGACTTGCCGTACGCCGGGTCGCCCAGGCAGGACTTGCCGGTCGGGCAGAGCGTCACGAAGGACGACTTGTTCTTGTCGGTGCCGAGCTCCGCCGCCAGCGTTCTGTACGAGGTGTTCGTGGGGCGGTCGCTCCTGCTGGTCTCGTCGAGCACCATCTGTACGTTCACACCGCGGTGCTTGGCCGCCACGAGCGCGTCCACGACCGGGGCCTCCCACACGTGGTAGACCGCGACCTTGATGGTCGAGCCGGGCACCGCGGCGTTCGTCAGCTCGATCAGGCGGGTGCGGATCGCGTGCTGCTCCTCGGGGGTGCCCAGCGGATCGTTGAAGATCGGCGCCTCGGCCAGTGGCGGCTCTCCGTCCGCAGCCGCCGTCCCCATGGCGCTGACGGTCGGGATCCCCGCCGCCGACAGGACCGTGGCCAGCGCGACGGCCTGGCGGCCGCCCTTGATCTGCTTCACGGCACGGTGACGTCCCGTGCCTCTCAGGCGACCGTGCGCCATCGTCCATCCCTCCCCTGACACGAACGGAACGTCTCCCCAGACGCCACGTTCGCGTGCTCCTTCACCAACCGCATGAGTTTTACAGGTACTTCACTGTGTTCCAACAGCCAGATGCCCCCGCCATGGTCAATTCACCATGTCGGGGGCACCCGGTCATATGTGCGGACTACGAAGGACGAGGTCAGCCCTCGTCGGCCGCGGAGGACTTGACACCGGACGGCGCCTGCTCCGCCGCTGCGGTCTTCTTCGTCGTCTTCGACGCCTTCTTGGCCGTCGTCTTCTTTGCGGCCGTCTTCTTGGCCGCGGTCTTCTTGGCGGCGGCCTTCTTCGCGGGCGCCTTCTTGGCGGCGGTCTTACGCGCCGTCTTCTTGGCCGGAGCGGCTTCCTCGGCGTCCGCCTCGGGCTTCTCCGTGGCCTTCTCCGGGGCCTGGGTGGCCTTCTCCGCCGACGGGACGACCAGGACGGCCGC
>NZ_BAAAUG010000166.1:0-4072 GCF_039533825.1 Streptomyces rectiviolaceus | reverse complement strand
CCCCTGCCCAGGCCCCGCCGCCGCCCGCCCAGGCGCCCGATGCCGCGCCCGCCGCAGCCCAGCCCGTGCGCCTCTCCAAAGTCACGCTCACCAAGGAAGCGCCGTCCGTCTCGCTCACCAAGCAGGGCGGCACATCCGGCGCGATGCGCGTGAACCTCAACTGGGAGGTGCGCAAGCAGTTCAAGGGCTGGGCCAGCAAGCTCGGCCGGGCCGTGGCGATGCACGCGGACCTCGACCTGGACCTGTGCGCCCTGTACGAACTGGCCGACGGCCGCAAGGGAGTGGTCCAGGCGCTGGGCAACGCCTTCGGAGCGCTCGACCAGCCTCCGTACCTCCTGCTCGACGGCGACGACCGCACCGGCGCCGTGGCCAGCGGCGAGAACCTCACGGTCAACCTCGACCACATCAAGGACTTCAAGCGCATCGTCATCTTCGTGACGATCTACGAAGGCGCGCGCAGCTTCGCCGACCTGAACGCCACAGTGACCCTGCAGCCGCAGCACGGCGCCTCCATCGACTTCTCGCTCGACGAGTGCACGGTGCCCTCCACGGTGTGCGCGCTCGCGCTGCTCACGAACACCAACGGCGACCTCTTCGTCCAGCGCGAGGCCCGCTACCTCGTGCCCGAGCGCGGTGTGAGCCCGCAGCGCACCATCGACTACGCGTACGGCTGGGGCATGAACTGGACGCCCGGCAGGAAGTAGCCGCCTTCGCGGGTGATCAGTGCTGTTCGGGAGCGGGGTCGGGGCGGGAGTAGGTCCGCCCCTTCCACGCCGCTCCGCGCCCCCTGTAGTGCTGCACCGCTGAATCCACCGTCATGAGGAGGTAGAGGAAAGCGGTGAACGGCAGCAGGGGAGCGAGCCAGAGGGTCTGCCGGTAGTAGCGCAGCATCGGGATGTACGTCGCCGTCATCACGAGCCACGCGGCTCCACCGAGCACGGCGGGCAGCGCGCTGCCGGTGGCCAGGCCGCCGATCAGCGCGACCGGGGGCACCAGATAGATCAGGGCGAGCCCCAGGACCGTACCGAGCAGGATCAGGGGATTGTGCCGCAGTTGGGCGTAGGCGCTGCGCGACACCATCCGCCAGAGATCGCCGAGCCCGGGGTAGGGGCGCACACTGTCGACGCGCTCCGCGAGCCCCAGCCAGATGCGGCCGCCCGAGCGCTTCACCGCCCTGGCGAGCGTCACGTCGTCGATCACGGCATGCCGGATGGAGTCGGGGATCCCCGCGCGTTCGGCGGCCACCGTGCTCACCAGGACGCATCCGCCGGCGGCCGCGGCCGTGCGGGACTCTCTCTTGGCGATCCAGCGGAACGGATACAGCTGCGCGAAGAAGTACACGAACGCCGGGACGACGAGCCGCTCCCACGTGCTCGCGACGCGCAGCCGCGCCATCTGCGAGACAAGGTCGAAACCGGCCGTCTCCGCCGCGGCGACCAACTCCCGCAGACTGTCCGGCTCATGGGCGATGTCCGCGTCGGTCAGCAGCAGATACCGGGGCGCACGCGCGCGTGCCAGGCCGATGCCGTGCCGTACGGCCCAGAGCTTGCCGGTCCAGCCCGGCGGCGGCTCCCCGGGTGAGTCGACGGTCAGCGGCAGGCCTCCGTGCCGGTCGGCAAGGCCGCGGGCCAGCGCACCGGTGCCGTCCGAACTCCCGTCGTCGACAAGGAAGATCTCGGCCTGCCCGGGGTAGTCCTGGGCGAGCAGCGAGGGCAGGCTCTCGGGCAGCACGGCGGCCTCGTCGCGGGCGGGGACGACGACGCAGACCGATGGCCAGGTGTCCGGTTCGCGGCGCGACGGCAGACGCAGGTCCGTGCGCCAGAAGAAGCCCTGTCCCAACAGCAGCCACAGCCAGGCGGCAAGCGATGCGGCGGCGGTCCACACAACGGCGCTCATCCGCCGCAGTCTGCCCCACGGCCCCGGGCGCCGGGGGCCGATCGACTATGGTGACCGGGTGAAGATCGCGCTCATTGACTCCGGTATCGGCCTGCTCCCCGCGGCGGCGGCGGTACGTCGCCTGCGGCCGGACGCCGATCTCGTCCTCTCGTCGGACCCCGACGGACTGCCCTGGGGACCGCGCTCCGCAGAGGACGTCATCCAGCGCTCGCTCGCCATCGCGGAGGCGGCCGCGGCGCACCACCCCGAAGCACTGATCGTGGCCTGCAACACCTCGTCCGTGCACGCCCTGCCCGCCCTGCGCGCCCGGTTCGAGCCCGACCTGCCCATCATCGGGACCGTACCGGCGATCAAGCCGGCCGCGGCGGGCGGCGGCCCCATCGCCATCTGGGCCACTCCCGCCACCACCGGAAGCCCCTACCAGCGCGGCCTCATCGAGGAGTTCGCCGGCGGCGTCGGCGTCACGGAGGTGCCCTGCCCCGGCCTGGCGGACGCCGTGCAGTACGCCGACGAAGCGGCCATCGACCGGGCGGTCGCCGCCGCGGCGGCCCTCACTCCGCGTGACGTAAGGGCCGTCGTCCTGGGCTGCACCCATTACGAGCTGGTCGGAGAGCGCATCCGCGCGGCCCTCCAGCAGCCCGAGCTGCCGCCCCTCGTCCTGCACGGCTCCGCCGGAGCGGTCGCGGCGCAGGCGCTGCGCAGGACCGGAGAACTCCCCGGTCCCGGCAACGGCGCGGAAGGCGGCCTGACGGTGATCCTGAGCGGCCGCGCCTCCGAGCTGCCCGTCGCCGCCCACACGTACGCCGAGGGCAGGCTGCTCGCGGCGGTCAGCCCCGCGCGCTGAATCCCGTACGGAGGTGACGCTCCGCGATGCGGTGCCTTCCCTCCGGAACGTGGGTACTCTCGGACGCATGAGGGACCACACCCACAGTGAGCGGGGCAGCACAGCCGACGCCCTGCCCGAAGTCTGGACCGGCAAGGCGACCAACCGCGTGCAGTGGCTGCTCGCGCTGGCCGGTGCCCTGTGTCTGGCACTGGGGATCGAGCTGGCCGTCGACAACATGTGGACGTCCGGGATCGCGGCCCTGGCCATGTCCGTCGTGGGGTGCATCGCCGCCGGGCTTCTGATCCTGTTCGGCACCCTCGCCTTCGTCCATGTCGCCGTGAAGGTCGACAAGGACTCCCTGGAAGTGCGCTGCGGCCACATGGGCCTGCCGCGCCGCCGCATCCCCCTCTCCCACGTAGTGGGCGCCGACTTCGCGCAGGCCGTCAGCCCCAGGCAGTGGGGCGGCTGGGGCTACCGCTCGCGGCCCGACATCGGCACCGCTGTCGTGGTCAGGCGTGGTGAGGGCCTGGTGCTCAGCCTGGGTGACGGCCGCACGTTCACGGTCACCGTCGACGACGCCGAAGCGGCCGTACGGATCATTCGCGACCGGCTGTCCGTGGCGGGGACCCCGGCGGCCTGACCTGCACCGGCTCGTCGCCCAGCGGTCGCGCCGTGGCGATGCCCGCGAGGTGCCCCGCGCCCGTCGTCACCGCCGTGACGCTCAGCGCGTTGCCGACCGAGGCCACGGCGGCAAGCGCCGTCAGGGCAGCGCCCGCCGACAGGACGACCTGAGTGGAGCGCGGCGAGCGGTACAGGGCGTACAGAAGCCAGCAGAACACCGCCGCGAGCAGGACCACGCCCGCCAGCCCCTGCTCGGCCGCCTGCTGCAGCGGCGCCGAATGGGGTTTGCCGTCCGTCAGGAGATTCTCGGCCACCGTGGGGCTGGAGTCGGCGAACCTGCCGGGGCCCACGCCGAGCGCCGGCTCCCGGCCCGCGAGGGTGAGCGCGTCGTGCCACAGCTGGACCCGGTGCCCGTCGAGCTGACCCTCCAGGGACGCGCTCAGCCCCTCCGGGAGTACGTCGTCGGCGATCGCCCAGGTCAGACCGGTCACCACCGCCGTCGCCAGGGCGAGGCCGGCCAGGCCGAGCATCCGGCGCCGCATGAGGGCGGTCGCCAGTGAACAGAGCAGGACCCCGGTGCACGCGACGACACCGGCCATCGAGCCGAGCACCGCGGCGGCCACCACGATCCCCACGGAGAGCAGCCGCATCGCGAGCCGCGTCGGGGGCCGCCGTGCCGCCCACGCCGCGGAGCAGGCCGCCCCCGACGCCAGGATCAGGAGCGCTGCC
>NZ_BAAAUG010000165.1:0-3897 GCF_039533825.1 Streptomyces rectiviolaceus | reverse complement strand
CTCCGGAAGCGCGGGGGGCGCGGGCCGTTCCTCGGGCGCCGCCGGCGAGCTCGTCCGGGCCCGGGACCCGCATGGAGGTGTGGGTGTCGCGGTTCGAGTCGGGGGCCGCCCCGGTGACCAGGGGGACCGCGCCACGGCGGGGGGTGCCCGGGGCCGGCTCCGGGGCGGGCTCCTCCTCCGCCTCCTCCGCGAGCGGCTCCGTGTCCGGCTCGTCCACGTCCAGCGGCGGCATCCCCGCCACCAGCGGCTGCAGCTCCCGCAGGCGCGCGGCGAGCTCCGAGGAGCGCAGGCGGGACGCGGGGGCCTTCGCCAGGCACTGGACCATCAGCTGCCAGAGCTCGTCCGGGATGCCGGGGAGGGGGACCACCGTCTCCGTGACGTGGCGGCGCAGGACCGCTCCCGGGTGGCCGCCGCCGAACGGGGTGAAGCCCGCCAGGAGCTCGTACAGGACCGTCGCGAGAGCGTAGATGTCCACCGCCGCGCGCGGCGGCAGGCCCTCGATGATCTCGGGGGCGAGGTAGTCCGGCGTACCGATGATCTTTGTCGCGCGGGTGCGCCGCGGGGAGTCGATCAGTTTGGCGACGCCGAAGTCCGTGAGGAGAGCGGGGTGCGAGCCGCCGGGGCCCAGCGGACCCTGCATGTCGAGCAGTACGTTCTCCGGCTTCACGTCACGGTGCACGATCCCCGCCGCGTGCGCCGCCGCGAGGCCGTCCGCGACGTCCGCCACGATCGCCACCGCGGCCTCCGGAGCGAGGCGGCGCTCGCGGTCCAGGCGGGTGCGGAGGTCCGTGCCCCGGACCAGGTCCATCACCAGGGCGAGGTCGTTGCCGTCGACCACCAGGTCGTGGACGCCCACCACGCGCGCGTGGTCGAGGCTGAGCAGAGCCGTGCGCTCCTGGACGAAGCGGCCGACGAGCTCCTGGTCGGACGCCAGGTCCTCGCGCAGCAGCTTGATGGCGACGGGACCCTCGGGTCCCTCGCCGAGCCACACCGTGCCGGCGCTGCCCCGACCAAGGATCTGGTGGGCGGTGTACCGGCTGCCGATCTTGCGTGCCAAGACTGCTCCTACGGATGCGTGTTGGCGACAAAGCTACGCGGCCTCGACGCCAACCTTCACTCCAGGAGCAGAAATCACCCCACAGGTGTCGACAAATCCCCAGAGTCGGGAGGGGATTCGTCCATCACTGACCGCGGGACTGCTAGTTACCGCCCAGCTTCCCCATCCAGCCGGACACGGTGTCGTACCAGTCCGTCAGCTGTTCCCAGTAGCCCTTCGTCGTGCCGATCCACTCCTGGAGCGGGCTCAGCTCCCAGACGAGCCAGCTCGCCACGAAGAGGATGACGATCGTGAAGAGGCATCCCTTGAGGCAGCCCAGACCCGGGATCTTCATCCGGTTCGGGTTCGAGCCGCGCTGCCTGGGTTCCCTGGGCTCACGCGGCGGCCGTCCCGCGGGCGGCTGCTGGGGCGGCGTCTGCTGCGGCGGCGTGTACTGACGCGGCTGCTGCTGGGGCTGCGGAGCGTACTGCTGCTGCGGACGCTGCTGCTGCGGCGCGTACTGCTGGGGGCGCTGCTGCGGCTGCGGCTGCTGCACCTGGCGCTGCGGGCGGCGACGGCGCAGCGGGTCGTCGTTGGGGTCCAGGTACGACTGGACCTGTGTCTGTTCGTTGCGGTCCCGCGCGGCCCGCATCTGGTTCTGCCAGGGGTGCGGGTCGTTCGGGTCGGCGCCGGGCTGGTTCGGCGGCACCGGCGGCATGACGGCCGTCGGGTCGGCCGCGCCGTGGTTGCCCCCGGCGTCTCCCGCGCCGGGGCCGGAGCCGGTGCTCTGCATGACGCTCGTCGCCGCGTTCGGGTCGTACGAGCCCGCGTTGTTCGGAAGCACCTGGGTGGGGTCGGCCGCTCCGGCCGTCCCCGGCACCATGGCCGGGTCCGGGTCGGGCATGAGGAGGGCGCCCACGCCCTCCGCCGCGGCGATCTGCGCGCTGGACGCGTGCACGCCCACGCCCTCCGCGACGGCCCGCAGGCCGCGCGCGAGGTTCTCGGCGCTGGGGCGGTGGTCGGGGTTCTTGCTGAGGCAGCGCTCTATGACCGTCCAGAGCGGGTCCGGGACGGTGGAGGGGCGGCGCGGTTCGGCGCTCAGGTGCTGGTGCAGGACCTCCAGGGCCGAGCCGCCGCCGAACGGCGGGCGCCCGGTGACCAGCTCGTACAGGAGGATGCCCGCGCCGTAGATGTCGACCGCGCTGGTCTGCGGTCGGCCCTCGGCGGACTCGGGCGCCACGTACGCGGGCGTGCCGACGAATTCGTGGGTGCGGGTCAGACCCGGGGAGTCGGCCAGGCGTGCGATGCCGAAGTCGGTGAGCATCGGGTGCATCGAGCCGCCCGCGCCGTCCGCGCCGCCCGCGCCGTCGAAGTTCTGCTTGAGCAGGACGTTCGCGGGCTTCAGGTCGCGGTGCACGACTCCGTCCGCGTGGCTCGCGGCGAGGGCGTCGGCGATCTGGGCGGTCAGGAGGGCCGCCGCGACCGGCGTGAACGGGCCGTTCTCGCGGAGGTAGCGGTGCAGGTCCGGGCCCTCCACCAGGTCCATGACGAGGGCGAGGAGCTCCCCCTCGACGACGAGGTCACGGGTCCGCACGATGTTCGGGTGCGTGAGCCTGAGCAGGACGGAACGCTCGCGGAGGAAGCGCATGACGATGTCCGCGTCGTTGGCGAGCTCCTCCTTGAGGACCTTGATCGCGACGGTCTCGCCCGGCTGGCCGGGAACGGCCGCCTCGGCACCCGCGGTCTCGCGCTGGCGGGCTCGCCAGACGGTGCCCGTGGCGCCGCGCCCGAGCGGCTCCTCGAGCAGGTACTTGCTGCCTACCGGCCGCACGTCATGCTCCCTGCTGATCTGGCTGGTCTGTCCGGACCCGGCTACCCGCCGGAAGGTGTTCCGACCCACTGTAGTGCCGCCGAACGGGTCACCGGCCGGTCACATTCCGGCCCGGCCGCCGGACGGCCGGACAGCTGTTCGGTGGAAAGACGCCCCACTGGGGCCGTTGGTTGCCGATGGGCGGCGAATTGACCTCCGTCACGATGCCGCGACCGGCGATCGCAACGATCCAAGCAGGGACTTTTCCGAGCAGAGCCGACCAATCAAGATCACTTACGGGTGGCCGCCGGGCGTGTTGTCAGTGGCAGGTGCGAGGATGCTTATCTGTTACTGGCCGACGTGGCCGTGTGCGGTGGGGGGAATCACAGCGCGAGTCCCCGTGCCCGGCGGCAAGGGCAGAAGGGACCGCTGACGGCGATGCAGATCCGGCTGACCGTCCTCGGGCCGCGCAGCGGCCAGACCGCCGAGCCCCCTGGCCGCCCCGCCGTGCCGCGCGGCGCCTGTGACGTGCTGGTCACCGCCCCCGCGGGGACCGCTCTGGCCACGGTCGCCTCCGGCTTCGCGGCGGCCGTCGCGGGCGGCGAAGGACCCGTCGTCCTGTACGCGGAATCGGAGCGCCTCGACGCCCAGCGCTGCACCCTCGGGGAGCCCCCGCTGATCGACGGAGCGGTGCTCTCGCTCGGCTCCCCCACCGAGCCCGGCCCCGAACTCGCGGGAGCAGCCGCCCAGTTGCACGTGGTCGCGGGCCCCGACGCGGGCGGCGTGCATCTCCTGCACGGCGGCCAGATCCGGGTGGGCCGCTCGGGGGACGCGGACGTCCCGCTGGACGACCCGGACGTCTCACGGCTGCACTGCGCGGTGACGCTCGCCCAGGACGGCCAGGTCACCGTCACGGACCTGGGGTCCACGAACGGCACGACGGTGGACGGCCGCGAGATCACCGACCGCCCGGCGCGCCTCTCCCCCGGCTCCCTGCTGCGGCTCGGCGAGTCCGCGCTGCGGCTCACCGCCGGTGGCGGGACGGGCGGCG
>NZ_BAAAUG010000164.1:0-6087 GCF_039533825.1 Streptomyces rectiviolaceus | reverse complement strand
GCGCCGATGGTACTGCAGGGGGGACCCTGTGGGAGAGTAGGACGCCGCCGAACTATTATTACGGGAAACCCCCGCACCCTCTGGGTGCGGGGGTTTTCTGCGTTCACCCTATTTAGAGGTCCTTCAAGGGCCTTTTCCTATTTCAGAGGCGGCCGGCTGCCTTCAAGGACAGGTACGCGTCTGCCAAGGCGGGGGCCAGGTCGGAGGGGGTCGCGTCCACCACTGTGACGCCGTGGCGGATGAGTTGTTCTGCCGTGCGGTGGCGTTCCGCGTGGGCCTGGGCGGCGGCTGCCGCGTCGTACACGGCCTCTGTTGTTCCGCGGGCCTTGGCCATTTGCTCGATGTGGGGGTCGGCCACCGAGGCAAGGAGGACCGTGTGGCGCTGGGTGAGGCGGGAGAGTACGGGGAGCAGGCCCTCTTCGATGGGGGCCGCGTCGAGGCTGGTCAGGAGCACGATCAGAGAGCTGCGCTTCGCGGTGCGGAGGGCTGTTGAGGTCAGGCCCCTGGCGTCCGTTTCGACGAGTTCCGGTTCCAGCGTGGCCAGGGCGTTGACGACGGAGGGGAGCACATCGCCTGCAGCCTTGCCCTGGACCAGGGCGCGTACCCGGCGGTCGTAGGCGAGGAGGTCCACTCGGTCGCCCGCTCGGGAGGCCAGGGCCGCGAGGAGCAGGGCCGCGTCCATCGAGGCGTCGAGGCGCGGGGCGTCGCCGACCCGGCCCGCCGAGGTGCGGCCGGTGTCGAGGACCAGCAGGATGTGGCGGTCGCGTTCGGGGCGCCAGGTGCGGACGGCGACGCTGGACTGGCGGGCGGTGGCGCGCCAGTCGATGGAGCGGGTGTCGTCGCCGGGGACGTAGTCGCGGAGGCTGTCGAATTCCGTGCCTTGGCCGCGGGTCAGCACGCTGGTGCGGCCGTCGAGTTCGCGCAGGCGGGCCAGCTTGGAGGGGAGGTGCTTCCGGCTGGTGAAGGGAGGCAGGACCCGGAGTGTCCACGGGACCTTGTGGCTGCCCTGGCGGGTGAGGAGTCCCAGGGGGCCGTACGAGCGGATGGTGACGCGGTTCGCCTGGTGGTCGCCGCGGCGGGTGGGGCGCAGGCGGGTGGTGAGGCGGCGTCGCTCTCCGGGAGGGATCGTCAGCCGGTGTCGGGAGGCCTCGACTTCGGTGCCGGGCTGCCAGCTGCTGGGGGGCCAGGCGTCGCGGAGCTGGGCGCGCAGGGGACGGCCGGAGGGGTTGGTGACCGTCAGCTGGACTTCGGCGGGTTCTCCGAGCCGTACGGAGGTGTCGCCTGCGCGGGTCAGGCCGAGTCGGCGTACGGGGGCGGCGAGGGCGAAGTCGCAGGCGCAGGCCAGGGCCAGCGGGGTGTTCACCGCGAGGATGCCGGTCCAGCTGGGGTCCCAGATGCCTACGGGGAGGCTGCCGAGGGCCGCCAGGAGGGCTGTGCGGCCGGTGAGGGCCATCAGCGGGGGACCGGGACGTGGGCGAGGATCGCGTTGATGACCGAGTCCGCTGTCACGCCTTCCATCTCGGCCTCCGGGCGGAGCTGGACGCGGTGGCGGAGAGTGGGGAGGGCGAGGGCCTTCACGTCGTCGGGGATGACGTAGTCGCGGCCCGTCAGCCAGGCCCAGGCGCGGGCCGTGGAGAGGAGCGCTGTGGCGCCTCGGGGGGAGACGCCCAGGGTGAGGGACGGGGACTCGCGTGTGGCGCGGCAGATGTCCACCACGTAGCCGGTGATCTCGGGGGAGATGGATGTCTTGGCGACCGCGGAGCGGGCCGCCTCCAGGTCGGCGGGGCCCGCGACGGGGCGGATGCCGGCGGCGTGGAGGTCGCGGGGGTTGAAGCCCTCCGCGTGACGGGTGAGGACGCTGATCTCGTCCTGGCGGGAGGGGAGGGGGACGGTGAGCTTGAGAAGGAAGCGGTCGAGTTGGGCCTCGGGGAGGGGGTATGTGCCCTCGTACTCGACGGGGTTCTGGGTGGCCGCGACGAGGAAGGGTTCGGGGAGCGGGCGGGGGGTGCCGTCGACCGTGACCTGGCGTTCCTCCATCGCTTCGAGGAGGGAGGACTGGGTCTTGGGCGGGGTGCGGTTGATCTCGTCGGCGAGGAGGAGGTTGGTGAAGACCGGGCCAGGCTGGAACGAGAACTCGGTGGTGCGGGCGTCGTAGATGAGGGAGCCCGTGACGTCGCTCGGCATCAGGTCCGGGGTGAACTGGACGCGCTTGGTGTCCAGTTCGAGGGATGCGGCGAGGGCGCGGACGAGCAGGGTCTTCGCCACTCCGGGTACGCCTTCGAGGAGGACGTGGCCGCGGCAGAGCAGGGCCACGACGAGGCCCGTCACCGCGGGGTCCTGGCCGACCACGGCCTTGGAGATCTCGGTGCGCAGGGACTCCAGGGAGGAGCGGGCGCTGCCGGAGCTCCCGGCGTTGTCAGTGGTCGGGTCCATCATGAAGTACGTACCTCTCTTTCGAGGGCGTCGAGTTGGTCGGCGAGGGTGATGAGGGCCGCGTCGTTGGCCGGGGGCGGGCCGAAGATGAGGGGGTGCAGGTCGTGGCCGGGGGTGCGGAGTTTGGCGGAGAGGGCGGGGAGCAGGGTCTCGGGGGCGTGGGCCTGGCCGGCGGTCAGGCCGATGAGACGGGCGATGCGGGTGCGGGTGGTCGAGCGGAGTGCGGCGGCCGCGCGGTCGCGGGCGTTCGCCTTGCGGTAGAGGCGGGCTCGGCCTTCGACGGTTTCGGAGGCGCGGATGGCGACGGGGAGGCGTTCGGGGACGAGCGGGCCGAGGCGGCGGGCGCGCCACAGGGCGGCGAGTGCGGCGGCGATGGTGAGTTGCAGGGTGCCCCAGAGCCAGCCGTCGGGGATCAGGTCGAAGAAGTCGCGGTCGGCGGTATCGGCGTCGGCGCCGGCGTCGTCGGAGAGTGAGGGGAGGTACCAGACCAAGTGGGGGCGGGAGCCGAGGAGTTGCAGGGCCAGTGAGGCGTTGCCCTGCTCGTCGAGGCGGTCGTTGAAGAGGATGTCGGGGGCGCCGAGTACGACGGTGTCGCCGGGCCCGTCGGCGGCCGGGAGCTGCAGCAGGCTGGGTAGGCCGTCGGTGAGGTAGCAGGCTTCGGCGTCCGGAGCGAGGGTGTCGTAGCGGAGGCCGCCCACGTCGGCGGAGCCTGCGCGCTCGGCCGCGGGCAGGGAGCAGCGGGGGGAGAGCGTCGAGTCGAGGCTGGGGGTGGCGTCCGCGGTGACCCCGGGGGCGAGGGTGCTGACCGAGGGGGTGCCGGGGGCGAGGAGGACGGTGCGGCCTCGGGAGTCCTTGGTGGCCGCGCGGAGGCGCGACTGCTGGCGCTCGGTGAGCCGGTCGGGGGATGCGACCAGGAGCGTGGTGTCCGGTCCTGCCGCGGACCTGGCCTCTTCGGAAGTGGTGACCACGCGGGTGGATACGCCGCGGTCGGCGAGGAGTTCGGCGACCGCGCGGCTGCCGTAGGGGTCGGTGGAGCGGGGGTCGAGGCGGCCGTGCTGGGCGCCGGTGCGGACGGCCGCGATGGCGATGGCGGCTGCCAGGAGGACGAACAGGGCGAGGAGGATGCCGCGGGTCCGGGTCCAGAGTTGGCGGGGGGTGGGGGCGGAGGAAGTGGGGGAGGGGGCGGGGGTGTTGCCGGGGTCGCTCGGGCTGGCGGGGCCGCCGGGGTTGTCGGGACCGCCGGAGCTGCCGGTGCTGCCGGAGCCGCTGGATTTGCCGGGGGCGCCGGGACCGCCAGAGCCACCGTGGCTGCCGGAGCTGCCGGTGCTGCCGGAATTGTCGGTGCCGCCAGAGTTGCCGGGGCCGTCGGAGCTGCCGGAGCCGCTGGATTTGCCGGGGGCGCCGGGACCGCCAGAGCCACCGTGGCTGCCGGAGCTGCCGGAACTGTCGGTGCCGCCAGAGTTGCCGGGGCTGCCGGTGCCGTCAGAGTTGCCAGGGTAACCAGGGCTGCTGGGATTGCCGGGGTCGTCGGTGTTGGCTCCGGACCTCGTTCCGCTGTCGGTCCCGCTCCCGGTCCCGCTCCCGCTCCCGGTCCCGGTCCCGCTCCCGCTCCCGGTCCCGCTCCCGCTCCCGGCCCCGCTCCCGGTCCTGGCCCCGGTCCTGGCCCCGGGCCGATTGTCGGTGCTGGCTGCAGGCCTGGTGTCGCTTCCGGTCCTATCCTCGGGCCTGGCTCCGGACCCGCTTCCGTTGCCGGTCTCACCCTTGGGCCCGACTGCGGGCCCGGCCTCAGGCCCGGTCGTCTTGCCGGTCGTGGCCTTGGTGTTGGTCTTGGGGGTGGAGTTGGGGGTGGTGGGGTTTTGGGGGGTCGTCAATTGAGGGCTCCCTCAGGGGTGTTGCTGAGGGTTGGCCTTGTTTGGGTCAGGGCCTTGTCCAGGGTGGTCAGGCGGTCGTAGGTCGGCTCGGTGGCTGTGCGGCCGCCGTAGGTGATGGCGTCGAACGACTGGGCTGCTGCCTGGAGTTCCGTGGCGTGTGCGGGGAGGGTTTGGGACGCTTCCGCTGCTGCTTCGTCCGCTGTGCGGCCTGGGCGGGGGTCCAGTAGGGCGCGTTCCTCCAGGGAGCGGACCATCGCCCGCATGCGTTCCTGGACGGCTTGGTTCCAGTGGCCCTGGGCGGCGTGCGCCTCGGCGGCGGCGCGGTGTTCCGCCGCGGTCCGCGGGCGGTCGTCGAAGAGGGCGGGGGACGACGCGGGGGCGCGGTGCGGGGTGCCCAGGCGCCACCAGAGGGCCGCGATGAGGGCCACCACGGCGACGACGATGACCAGGAGGCCGAAGCCACCGCCCGGGGTCGCCCCCGAGGCGGCGGTGAACAGGTCGTCGACCCAGTCCCAGAAGCGGTTCAGGGCGCGTTGGAGGAGGCTGGGGTCGTTCTCGTGGTAGGCGGGGTCGGACAGTTCGCGCTCGGCGGCCTCCCTTGCGGGGGCGCGCGGGATCGTCACCGGTGGGTCGTCCTCGCCGGTGCGTGCCGGGGCGAGTGGTGTGCTCGCCGCTCTTGAGCCGGCCAGAACCAGAACTGCCCCCGTCATCGCATCAGCTCCCGGGGGTGCCGGGGGCGTTCGGGCCGTTGGTGTCCTGGAGGCCTGCCGCGCGGGCGAGTTCGAGGTCCAGGGCCTCGCGGCGGATGCGCTGGTCGATGTAGAGGAGGACCGTGACGCCGGCGGTGATCGGGAACGTCAGCATCGAGCCGATGACCGAGCCGACGCCGCTGACGATCAGGAAGGTCCAGCCGAGATCGCCGGTTCCGCTGTCGAGGAAGCCGGTGACGCCGTCGCCGCTCACCGCGCCCGCGATGAGCGCGAAGGGGATGACGATGATCGACGCCACTACGTTGGCGATGATCGCGGCGAGCAACTGGATGCCGAACACGCGCCACCAGGAGCCGCGGACCAGCTTCACCGAGCGGGTCATCGACTTCTTCACGCCCTGCTTCTCCAGCATCAGGGCGGGAGAGGCGAGCGAGAAGCGGACAAGGAGCCAGACGGCGACGACACCGGCGGCGAATCCGCCGAGCACGGCGAGGCTGATGCCTGCGTCGCCTCCCCCGGCCACCGCGATCAGTACGCCGGGCAGCGTGCCTGCGGCGACGACCGCCATGCCGATGAGCGGGAGCAGCAGCGTCAGGCCGATCAGCCTCGGCAACTGCGGCTTGGCGTCCTGCCAGGCCTCCGCCGTGGTGACCGACTTACCGAGCACCGCGCGGCTGGTGACCATCGTGAGCAGGGCGGTCGCGACGATCGTGCCGAGCAGGGTGATCAGCAGGATCACGCCGGAGCTCAGCAGGGTGTCGCCCAGGGCGCGGGTCAGTTCGCCGACGGTCGCGCTCGGGTCGTCGAGGACGTCGGTGGTCTCGCTGTCGTTGAGGACGAGCCCCTGGAGCAGGATGACGACGATCTCCGTGAACACGGCCACGGCAAGCGAGATGCCGAGCACCGTGCGCCAGTACGTACGCATCGTGGAGACCGCGCCGTCCAGGATCTCGCCGACGCCGAGCGGGCGCAGCGGGATGACGCCGGGCTTGGCGGCGGGCGGCGGGCCCTGCCACGCGCCCCAGCCGGGGTAACCGCCCGGACCACCGGGGCCGGGTCCACCAGGGCCGGAG
>NZ_BAAAUG010000163.1:1237-21481 GCF_039533825.1 Streptomyces rectiviolaceus | reverse complement strand
GGCAGGGGCCGGAGCCGGGCCAGGGGTTCCGTGGGGCGGGGTCCCGCTGTGGGCCGCGGCCGGGAGCTGCGTGCCGTGCGCGGGGGTCGCCGCCGGGTGCTGTACGGGCGGGGCGGGGGCCCAGGGGCCAGGCTCGCCGTAGGGCGGGGTGCTGTACGGATCGGGGTCGTGCAGCGGGCGGGGACGATCGGCGGATGCGGCCGAGGCAGGGGCGGGCGCGCCCGGACCAGGGGCATCCGGAGCGAAGCCGCCCTGGGTGGACGCGGACGAGCCCTGAGCGGCAGCGGGCGGAGCCGTCTCAGGCGACGCGTCGACGCCCGGAGTTGTTGCGGCGAAGCCGGGAGCGGCTGGAGCAGCGCCCTGTGCGGGAAGACCCGGAGCAGGGGCGCCAGACGCCGTCACCGCAGCAGGGGCCGCGGCAGCCGAAGCCTCGGCGGCGGAGCCAGGAGCGGCAGCCGACGGAGCCGTCTCAGGCGACGCGTCAGCGGCCGGAGTTGCCGCGGTGGAGCCGGGCGGAGTTGCCGCCGCCAGCGTGAAGTCGCCGGATGCGTCCTCCGCTCGGCCTGCGGTGTCTGTCGCCTCGTCCCCGGTGGTGCCTATGGCCTCGTCGGGGCCGCCCCGCTCCGCCTCCGCTCCGTCGGACGCGGACGCCGACCTGGGGCGGCTCCACCATTTCGCCTTCGTGGGCTTGCCCTCGTCCATGCTCTCCCCACACCTGGCCTACGGCGGACGCCGATCACGTGCTCAACTCCGCGCCTGCCACAAGCCTCGGGCAGGCACGGCCCACCCAGGATTCAACCAGGTTCCCGCGCCGAAGCGCAGAGCACGTCAGCGGATCTGCGATGTGCCCTGCAGTGTGCCCTCGATGGGCGATGACGCCGCGGCGCGCGTCGGTTCCGCCCCGTGGCCCGAAGTCACGCCACCCAGAGTCGGCACAGCGCCGGCAGGAGACGTGCCGCCCGGCGTCACGGGAGAGACCGGACGTATCAGCGGGGACATGATCGCCGCGCCGGTCAGCATCGGAGCCGTGACCTCATGCCGGGCCGACACGGGCTCTGGCTGGGGCTCGGGCTGCTGGATGTGAGGACCCCGCGCGGGCACCCCGGGCAGCAGGGGCCCGGTCGCCTGGGTCGGCGCGACCGGCGCCGCCAGGACACCAGGACGCTGGCCCTGCACGGACAGCGGGTTGCTGCCACGGCGGCGGACGGAATCGGGAGACGTGGTGGCACCCGAACCCTGCGACCGCATCGGCGACGCATTGCTGTTGCTGCTGCCCGAGCCCGCGCGCGGGTCACCCGGGTCGGCGGGAATGCCCGTGGTGACGCCACCCAGCGCTATCGCGGCCAGCGACACCGCACCGGCGGCGGCGAAGGCGAACCGCCGCCCGCGCCACAGCGACCGCTCGGCCTCGTGACGCCCGACGTCGTGCCGGCTGACGTCATGGATGCGGAAACCGCGCCCCGTGCTCGGCAGCACCGCGGCATGGGTGCCCGCGGGTGCGTAGCCGAAGGTCTCGGGGTTCACGCCGAAGATTCCGGTGGGAGGCAGCCCTGACTCGGTGTCCGCCGTGGCGAAGCCGCCGCTCCCAGGGGATCTGGGACCGGAGGGAGGCTCGCTGCCACCGCCGGGAAGGCCTTGGAGGCGGGCGAGGAAACTCTCGGAGGGAGGCGGCGGTGCCACCTCCGCGAAGACGCTCTTGAGCCGCCGCTGCGCGTCGGCCTCGGTCTTGCACTTCGGACAGGTCGCGAGATGAGCGAGGACTCGCTCACGCGCGTCATGGCCCAACTCACCGTCCACCAGGGCGGCGAGTCGGTCCCCCAGATGCTGCTCGGCCAGATGCCGCTCGGCAGGATTCGACCGTGATCCACTCACGCGGTCGCGCCCCCTCCTCCCAGCGCCACGGCTCCTGCGAGCGAGCGGCGCTCGGCGCGGGCTTCGGGCGACCGGTGCTGAAGGGCCTTGCGCAACTGCGAGCGGCCACGGTGGATACGGCTGCGGACCGTGCCCAGCTTGACGCCCAGGGTCGCGGCGATCTCTTCGTAACTGAGACCTTCGATGTCGCACAGGACCACTGCGGCACGGAACTCGGGAGCCAGGGTGTCGAGCGCCTGCTGCACGTCCGCGTCGAAATGCGTGTCGTTGAAGACCTGCTGCGGTGACGGCTCACGGCTGGGGAGGCGCTCCGCCGCGTCGTCCCCGAGGGCGTCGAAGCGGATGCGCTGCTTGCGACGCACCATGTCCAGGAAGAGGTTCGTGGTGATGCGGTGCAGCCAGCCCTCGAACGTGCCGGGGGTGTAGGTCGACAGGGACCGGAAGACACGGACGAAGACCTCTTGCGTAAGATCCTCGGCGTCGTGCTGATTGCCGGTCAGGCGGTACGCCAGGCGATAGACCCGTCCGCTGTGCGTGCTGACGATCTCCTCCCAGGTGGGCGGAGTCCACGCCTGCGATTCCGCATCAGCGGCAAAGGTCGCGGTCTGAGCGGAGCTGGCGGTGTGGAATCGGTCAGCGGTGTCGGTCACGGATTTCGGCTCACCCGCCAACCTGAGAAAGCGCCTCAGCGCTCCTCCCCGATCCGCGGACGCAGCCGCACCTCCCCTGTCGGCTCTGGTGGTGTCCAGTGGAGCCCCTACCATAACCACCTCGCCCGTTAGCTCCGGATAAGCGTTTTTACTGGAATTTGGTACGGGCTTCCTGCCAGGTGTCCTCCCTGGTCGAAGGGCCCGCAGCCAGTCTTGATCCATTCGTTACCCCCGGCGTCCGCCTACCCCTACTAAACGCCCGGTCCCATCTGCGGGTTCCCACCCCCAACGGATACAGTCACGGCCAGGCACCCACGGGGACAGGAGAGGGCCATTACCGGCAACCGGCAGACGAGCTGGGCGTTCGCCGACGCCTTTGTCGCCGAGGACGAGGCAGCGCGCTGGGCCCGTGACCGGGCCCAGGAGGCAGGTCTGCCCTCGGTGTCTCCCGGTACCGGCGCCGCGCTGCGCATGCTGGCCGCCACGGCGGACGCCAAGGCCGTCGCCGAGATCGGGACGGGCACGGGCGTGTCCGGGCTCCATCTGCTGCACGGGATGCGGCCCGACGGCGTCCTGACCACCGTCGACCCCGAGCCCGACCGCCAGCAGTTCGCGCGGGAGGCCTTCCGCGCCGCCGGATTCGCCGGCAATCGCGCGCGGTTCATCCCCGGCCGCGCACTGGACGTACTGCCGCGGCTCGCGGACGGCGGCTACGACCTCGTCTTCTGTGACGGCGACCGCACGGAGTACCTGGACTACCTCGCTGAATCGTTGCGCCTGCTGCGCCCCGGCGGGCTCGTCTGCTTCGAGGGAGCCTTCTCCGACGGCCGGACGGTGGACTCCGGTCCGCAGCCCGCCGACGTGCTGCGCATCCGCGAGCTCCTGCGCACCGTGCGCGAGAGCCAGGACCTGATGCCGGCGCTCCTCCCGGTGGGCGACGGGTTGCTCTGCGCCGTCAAACGCTGATCGCTCCGCGGGTTGAGCAGAGTCTGCCTGCGAGTGGTTCGTGGCTGCTCGCGCAGTTCCCCGCGCCCCTTCGGGGCACCCTCGAACCCCGGACATAGCACTGCCCCGGCTCGTTTGTACGATGCCGGGGCAGTGAAAAAGTGTGGGCGCTTCCGCGTCAGCCGACGACCTTCTTCAGGGCGTCGCCGAGTGCATCGGCCTCGTCCGGAGTCAGTTCGACGACAAGTCGTCCGCCGCCTTCGAGCGGAACGCGCATGACGATGCCCCGCCCCTCCTTGGTCACCTCGAGCGGGCCGTCGCCCGTCCGCGGCTTCATGGCCGCCATGCTCGTTCCCCTTCCTGAAACCAGCTCATCGCAGCCGACAACCCAGGTGTCACCGGCATCGAACACATTGCTTCCAGGCCATTATCCCGCATGGCAGGACCCGATGACCAACATCGGTCTGCATCGCTTGCGCAACGCGCGCCCGCAAAACCACTCAATTCGGCGATGTGGCTGCGATACTGCGCCGCCCCTTACGCCTCCACGGCCAGGAATTCTTTGACGCAGGTCACATATCTCCCCTCATGTCGGAGCCCGATGATCTCCGTCATGCTGGGCTCGGACAAAGATGACCGGCGCAGGACCACTGGAGGGGATTCACCATGGCCGACACCGTGCTCTACGAGGTGAGCGACGGGCTCGCGACCATCACGCTCAACCGCCCCGAGGCGATGAACGCGATGAACACCGAGGCCAAGGTCGCTCTGCGGGAGGCGGTGCAGTCGGCCGAGTCGGACCCCGCGGTCCGCGCCGTACTGCTCACCGCGACCGGGCGCGCCTTCTGTGTGGGGCAGGACCTGAAAGAACACGTGGGTTCGCTCATGGCGGACCGCGCGGCGGGCACCGGGCAGACGATGAGCACGGTGAAGGAGCACTACAACCCCGTCCTGCGCGCGCTGACCGGGATGGCCAAGCCCGTCGTCGCAGGCGTCAACGGCGTCGCGGCCGGTGCGGGACTCGGCTTCGCACTCGCCGCCGACTACCGCGTCGTCGCGGACACCGCGCGTTTTAACACGTCCTTCGCCGGGGTCGCGCTTACCGCCGACTCGGGCGTCTCCTGGACGCTGCAGCGCCTGATCGGTCCCGGCCGCGCCGCCGATCTCCTGCTGTTCCCGCGCAACATCAGCGCCCAGGACGCGTACGACCTGGGCATCGCCAACAAGGTCGTCCCCGAGGCCGAGTTGGCCGCCGAGGCCCTGAAACTGGCCCGCACCCTGGCCGAGGGCCCGACCCTCGCCTACGGGGCCCTCAAGGAGTCGCTCGCCTACGCGGCGGGCCACACCCTGGAGGAAGCCCTGGAGAAGGAGGACGAGCTCCAGACGAAGGCGGGCGCCTCCGAGGACCACACGATCGCCGTCCAGGCGTTCCTGGACAAGGCGAAGCCCAAGTACCTGGGCCGCTAGGGTCCGGCGGTCCTGCGGCCTAGCGGCCCCTGGGGACGCGGATCACGCAGTCCTCCAGGTGGTCGTTCACCAGGCCGCAGGCCTGCATCAGGGCGTATGCCGTGGTGGGGCCGACGAATCGGATGCCGCGCTTCCTCAGTTCCTTGGACAGGGCCGTCGACTCGGGCGTGATCGCCGGTACGTCGGCCAGCACGCTCGGGGCCTTGCGGGAGGCCGGGTCCGGCGCGTGCGACCAGATGAGCTCGTCAAGGTCGCCGTCGGCCCATTCGGCGAGCACGCGCGCGTTGGCGAGGGTCGCGTCGACCTTGGCGCGGTTGCGGATGATGCCGGGGTCGGCGAGCAGCCGCTCCCGGTCGGCGTCCGTGAACAGGGCGACCTCAGCGATCTTGAAGTCGGCGAAGGCGGCACGGAAGCCCTCGCGGCGGCGCAGGATCGTGATCCAGGAGAGGCCCGACTGGAAGGCCTCAAGGCAGAGCCGTTCGTACAGCGCGTCGTCGCCGTGGACCGGGCGGCCCCACTCTTCGTCGTGGTACGTCACGTAGTCCTCGGTCGAGAGGCCCCAGGGGCAGCGCAGTCTGCCGTCCGGGCCCGCCACCGCGTCGCCGCTCACTGGCCGTTCTCCTCTTCGACCGCGTCCTTCGGGGTCTCCTGGGCCTGGGGTGTCCGGCCCTCGGTCATCGTGGTCGGGGCGTGCGTCTTGAAGAGGCCGGGGCCGCCGACCGCGGTGGCCTGGGCGCCGGCGAGCGCCGCCTCCAGCTCCGCGATGTGGGCGTCGCGCTCGGCCAGTTCGGCGGCGAGGCGGCCCAGGGCGTCGTCCACGTCCGCCATGCGATAGCCCCGCAGGGTCAGCGGGAAGCGCAGTGCCTCCACGTCCGCGCGGCGCAGGGCGCGGTCGAGGGGCAGGGGGTCGGCGAACCGCTCGGCCGCCACGTCGGGCAGCGCGGCGCGCTCCCCGCCGCCCACCACGGCCAGCGTCACCGCGCCGACCACCACGACGAGGGCGATGACCAGGAACAAGAACAAGACCATCTCTTCAGGCCCCCACGCTCGACTGCCGTGCTCAAACTGTCAGGGTCTGATCGTGCCATGCGGCTGTGACAGTTAAGGTCGCAGGCGGCCGGACCACGGCACCGACAGAGGAGGTTCACAGGGGATGCTCAGGCTTGGCAGGCGTGAATTCGACGCGCACGAGCCGGTGATCATGGCGATCGTGAACCGGACCCCTGACTCCTTCTACGACCAGGGCGCCACGTTCCGCGACGAGCCCGCGCTCGCCCGCGTGGAGCAGGCGGTGTCGGAGGGCGCCGCCATCATCGACATCGGTGGGGTCAAGGCCGGTCCCGGCGAGGAAGTCACGGCCGAGGAGGAGGCGCGGCGGACGGTCGGCTTCGTCTCCGAAGTACGCAAGCGGTTCCCCGATGTCGTCATCAGCGTCGACACGTGGCGGCACGAGGTCGGCGAGGCGGTCTGCGAGGCCGGGGCCGACCTCCTGAACGACGCGTGGGGCGGCGTCGATCCCCGGCTCGCGGAGGTGGCCGCGCGGTACGGCGTGGGCCTGGTGTGCACGCACGCGGGGGGCGCCGAGCCGCGGACCCGCCCTCATCGGGTGACGTACGAGGACGTCATGGCCGACATCCTCTCGGTCACCCTCGGCCTCGCCGAGCGCGCGGTCGAGCTCGGGGTGCCGCGTGAGTCCGTGATGATCGATCCCGGACACGACTTCGGGAAGAACACGCGGCATTCGCTCGAGGCGACGCGGCGGCTCGGGGAGATGGTGGAGACCGGGTGGCCCGTCCTCGTGTCTCTGTCCAACAAGGACTTCGTCGGGGAGACGCTCGACAAGCCGGTCAAGGAGCGCGTGGTGGGGACGCTGGCCACGACCGCGGTGTCGGCCTGGCTGGGGGCGCAGGTGTACCGGGTGCACGAGGTCGCGGAGACGCGGCAGGTCCTCGACATGGTCGCGACCATCGCCGGGCACCGGGAACCGGCCGTCGCCCGGCGGGGGCTGGCGTAGGCGAACGCTCGCCGGACGGGCTCGGCAGCCCGTCCGGCGAGGCCCGGCCGGCTAGCGGCCGACCTCCTTGGTCACCAGGGAGACCGCCTCGTCCACGTCGTCCGTGATGTGGAAGAGGTGCAGGTCGTGCTCCGACGCCTTGCCGCCCGCGACCACCGTGTCGCGCAGCCAGTCGACGAGTCCGCCCCAGTACTCCGAACCGAAGAGGACGATCGGGAAGCGGGTCACCTTGCGGGTCTGGACGAGGGTAAGCGCCTCGAAGAGCTCGTCCAGGGTGCCGAGGCCGCCGGGCAGGACCACGAAGCCCTGGGCGTACTTCACGAACATGGTCTTCCGTACGAAGAAGTAGCGGAAGTTCACACCGATGTCGACGTGCTCGTTCATGCCCTGCTCGAAGGGAAGCTCGATGCCGAGGCCCACGGAGACGCCCTTGGCCTCGCGCGCGCCCTTGTTGGCCGCCTCCATGGCACCGGGGCCGCCCCCGGTGATCACGGCGAAGCCCGCGTCGACCAGTGCCCTGCCGATGCGGACGCCCGCCTCGTACTCGGGCGAGCCGGGCGGCGTGCGCGCCGATCCGAAGACGCTGATGGCGCTGGGGAGTTCGGCGAGCGCGCCGAAGCCTTCCACGAACTCCGACTGGATGCGCATGACCCGCCAGGGGTCGGTGTGCACCCACTCCGACTCGCCCTCACCGTCGGTGTCGAGGAGCCGCTGGTCCGTCGTGCCGGGGGTGATCTGCTGGCGCCGCCGTACCACGGGCCCCAGGTGCTGCTCCTCCGGCGGGCCCTGCCCTTCTGGACTACCCATGAACGTCCCCTTCCGCTGACGGTCTTGCTCGACGTGCTGCTTCAGCGTAGGTCTACGGGCGTTACAGGCGAGGCATCCTCACGGGAACTCAGGATGTCAGCCAGGCACTCAGCCGCTTCTCGGCCTCCGGGATCAGCGAGGCCTTCACGCGCTCGTCGACCTTGTGGGCGAGCAGCGGGTTGCCCGGGCTGTAGTTCACGGCGGGCACGCCGAGCGCGCTGAAGCGGGAGACGTCGGTCCAGCCGAACTTGGGCTTCGCCTCGCCGCCGACGGCCGCCATGAAGGCCGCGGCGGCCGGGTGGTCAAGGCCGGGGCGTGCGGCGCCCGTGTGGTCGTCGACGATGAACTCGTCGATCTCGCAGTCGGCGAAGTAGTCCCGCACGAAGGCGAGCGCCTCGTCCTCGGAGCGGTCCGGCGCGTAGCGGAAGTTGACGACGACGGTGCACTCGTCGGGGATGACGTTGGTGGCGACGCCGCCCTCGACGCGTACGGCGTTGAGGCCCTCGTGGAACTGGAGGCCGTCGACGACCGGCTTGCGCGGCTCGTACGCTGCGAGCTTCGCCAGGATCGGCGCGGCCTTGTGGATCGCGTTGGAGCCCATCCACGCGCGCGCGGAGTGCGCACGCGTGCCCTTCGTCTTCAGGAGGACCCGCAGCGTGCCCTGGCAGCCGCCCTCGACCTGGTTGTCGGTCGGCTCCAGGAGGATCGCGAAGTCGCCCGCGAGCCAGTCCGGGTGGGCCTCGGCGACGTGGCCGAGGCCGTTCAGGTGGGCGGCGACCTCTTCGTTGTCGTAGAAGACGAAGGTGAGGTCGCGGTTCGGCTCGGTCACGGTCTGCGCGATGCGCAGCTGTACGGCGACGCCCGACTTCATGTCGCAGGTGCCGCAGCCCCACAGGATGCCGTCCTCGTCCAGGCGGGACGGCACGTTGTCGGCGATCGGGACCGTGTCGATGTGCCCGGCGAGGATCACGCGCTCGGCCCGGCCCAGGTTCGTGCGCGCCACCACGTTGTTCCCGTGCCGGTCGACCGTGAGGTGCGGCAGGCCGCGCAGAGCCGTCTCGATGGCGTCCGCGAGGGCTTTCTCGTCGCCGCTCGGGGACGGGAAATCGACCAGCTGAGCGGTGAGCGCGGCAGCGTCGAGCGTGAGGTCGAGCGACGTGTCGTGTGAGGTCTGGGCCATGGCTTCGACCCTAACGCCCCTCGGCTCGCCGCCTTGTCAGTGGCCTCCAGTACCTTGGTCGCGTGCCTGAGCCCCCCACCCTCGTCCGGCGCGGCCGCCTCCTCCGTATCGGGGCCGCCGTCGCGGTCCTGCTCGCGCTCGTGGGCTATGTGGTCGTGCAGTACGTCTTCGGGGGCAAGGCCGGTCCGCGCTGCCAGGTCGTCTCGGGCGACGGCGACGGGGCGTCGTACGAGTTCGGCGCCGAGCAGGCACAGAACGCGGCGACGGTCGCCGCCGTGGGCACGTCCCGCGGCATGCCGGAGCGCGCGGTCACGATCGCCCTGGCGACGGCCCTGCAAGAGTCGGGCCTCCGCAACATCAGCCATGGCGACCGGGATTCGCTCGGCCTCTTCCAGCAGCGGCCCTCACAGGGCTGGGGCAACGAGAGACAGATCATGGACCCCGCGTACTCGGCGGCGCGTTTCTACGCCCATCTCGAGGACGTCCCCGGCTATTCACGGCTCCCCCTGACCGTCGCCGCGCAGCGCGTGCAGCGCAGCGGCTATCCCCAGGCGTACGCGAAGCACGAGCCGGACGCCGCGCTGCTCGCCGCGGCGCTGACCGGCCGCGCCCCCGCCACCCTCACCTGCGAGAGCCCCGCCGCCGACGAGCCGGGTGACCCGGCGAAGGTGCGGGCCGCCCTGGTCCGCGACTTCGGCCGCGACGTGGCACCGGAGAGCGGCAGCGGCACGGTCACCGTCCCGGTGGACGCCACGACGGCAACCACGGAGAGCGGGGCCGAGCAGCGTGGCTGGGAGCTCGCGCACTGGGCGGTGGCCCAGGCGTCCACGCTCGGCATCGAGCGCGTCTCGTACGGCGGCCGGGAGTGGAGCGCCGCGGACTCCGGGCAGGAATGGCGCAAGCCGGGCAAGGCAGGCGGGGCGAGCACGGACGGGCAGCGCAACGACGCCGGAAGCGGCGCGGGCGAGGTCCGAATTGTCATTGGGCAGTAGTACGGCGGGTCACCCGATCGGGCCATGCTGATCACTCACGGGCGACGCACCGCCCAGACTTTCGCGCACTCCTCCCCGAATCCGCCAAACCCCTTGTGAACACTGGGCATTGACGATTCAGCGGGCCCGCACGAGCCGATCCCTTTGCCCGTTTTTATCCACAGCTGATTATGCGATGCATTACCAACTCTTTACGTTGGATCACCGCAACCTTCGAGGGCTTCGAGCGGTAGTCACTGCGTCCAAGCGCCGGAGCCCATTCGGCCGGACACACCAACGTTCTCTCCCGTCTGAAGGAGCATCATGTCCCTCCCCCTGACCCGCCGGATCGCCCGCGCCGCGCTGCTCATCGCAGCGGGGGCGGCTCCCGTGGTCGGTGCGGCCGGCTCCGCAAGCGCCGCAGAGCTTCCGGCCACTCCCGACCTGGGCGGTGTGACCGCCCTGGACGGTGCCGGTCTGGGCAACACCGTCGACGGCGCCGCTCAGAACACCACCGGTCTCGCGGGTGAGTCCGGCAGCAAGGCCGTGAAGAAGGGCGTCCCGGCCGCGGGCAAGGTCGTCGGCTCGGGCGCCAAGACCACCACGCCGGTCGCGCAGAAGGCCGCGGGCGACCTCGCGGGCAACGCCGGTGACGTGGTCGGCGAGGCCGCGGGCACGGCCACCAAGGACGGTCTGCCGACCGACGCCGTCGGTGAGGGCCTGCCGACGGACTCGGTCACCAAGGGCGGACTGCCCACCGACCAGCTGCCGGTCAAGAGCCTGCCGCTCGGCTGACCTCCGCACACCTGGGACGAGGGCCCGGAGCCACTGGCTCCGGGCCCTCGCCGCGTGCTCAGGCGAGCCGCTCGACCGCCGCCGCCACGCGCTCGTCCGTCGCGGTCAGCGCGACGCGTACGAAGCGGTCGCCCGCCGGGCCGTAGAAGTCGCCGGGCGCCACGAGGATGCCGAGCTCCGCGAGGTGCCCGACCGTGTCCCAGCAGGACTCGTCCCGGGTCACCCAGAGGTAGAGGCTCGCCTCGCTGTGCTCGATGCGGAAGCCGTGCTTCAGGAGGGCGTCGCGCAGGGCCGCGCGCCGGGCCGCGTACCGCTCGCGCTGCTCGTGGACGTGCTGGTCGTCCCCGAGCGCCGCGACGACCGCCGCCTGCGTCGGCGCGGACGTCATCATGCCGCCGTGCTTGCGGATCTGCAGCAGCTCGCCGAGGACGTCCGCGTCACCGGCGAGGAACGCCGCGCGGTAGCCCGCGAGGTTCGACCGCTTGGAGAGCGAGTGGACGGCAACGATCCCCTCGTACGAACCACCGCACACGTCCGGGTGGAGGACCGAGACCGGCTGCGCCTCCCAGCCGAGCTCCAGATAGCACTCGTCGCTCACGAGGAGCACGCCGTGCTCGCGAGCCCAGGCGACAGTGCGGGTCAGCTCGTCCTTGGACAGGACGCGGCCTGTGGGGTTCGAGGGCGAGTTGAGCCAGAGGAGCTTGAGGCCCGTCGGGTCCAGTTCGGTCGGGTCCTCGTAGGTGACGTACTCCGCGCGGGCCAGCCGCGCACCCACCTCGTACGTCGGATAGGCGAGGCGCGGGTAGGCGACGACGTCGCCGGGGCCGAGGCCCAGCTGCGTCGGGAGCCAGGCCACCAGTTCCTTGGAGCCCACGATCGGCAGCACGTTCCGGTGGGTGACATCGCGCGCGCCCAGGCGCCGCTCGCACCACCCGGTGATCGCGTCGCGCAGCTCGGGCGTGCCCCAGACCGTCGGATAGCCCGGCGAGTCCGCCGCCGCGATCAGCGCTTTCTGGATCAGCTCCGGGACCGGGTCGACCGGGGTGCCCACCGACAGGTCCACGATGCCGCCGGGGTGGGCGGCCGCCGTGGCCTTGTACGGCTCGAGCTTGTCCCAGGGGAAGGCGGGAAGGCGGCCGGAGAGACCGGAGACTACGGACACGTGCTGACTCCCGTACTGCGTGTACGTACTGCGTGTATGGACAAATGCCTCGGTCCCGTACAGCGGGATGTGCCGTACGGGACCGGGGCGGCGCTTCAAGCAGCCGTTACTGGTTCTGCGGCGGCAATGCGGCGATGAAGGCGTGGTCGCGCTCGATCAGGCCGAGCTTGCTGGCACCACCGGGCGATCCGAGCTCGTCGAAGAACTCGACGTTCGCCTTGTAGTAGTCCTTCCACTCTTCCGGAGTGTCGTCTTCGTAGAAGATCGCCTCGACCGGGCAGACCGGTTCACAGGCTCCACAGTCGACGCATTCGTCCGGGTGGATGTACAAGGACCGGGAGCCCTCGTAAATGCAGTCGACCGGGCACTCCTCGATGCACGCCTTGTCCTTGACGTCGACACAAGGCTGCGCGATGACGTAGGTCACGCTGTCGTTCCTCCTCGATACGGGCGTTGGCGGGCCGTCCTCAGGCTCCGCTCGCCTGGCGCGCGGGAGCGCGGCGTCGTCGATGCCCACCTCTAGTATCTCCGTTCCCGGGCATGATCCGAACAGGAGGGGCGTACAGAGCTGTGGAATTCACTGCGGGCGGACGGCTTGAGGTGCGTATCACCCCTGCTGACGTGGGCAAACGAGTGTCGGTACGTCGCCTGAACGAAGGGCCCGGAACGGGCGGTAAGTTCACTGACACGGTGGGTGTTCTCACATCGTGGAACGACGGTGTGGTACTGATCACACGGCGTGACGGCGAGCGTGTCCCGATCATGGAGAGCGCCCTGGTGGCGGGCAAGGTCGTCCCCTCCGCCCCGGCCCGCAGGCGCGGTCCCGCGGCGTCCTACGCCGAGCTGGCCCGGGTCTCCGCGCGCGCCTGGCAGCCCGTGGAGAGCGAGCCGCTCGGCGAGTGGGAGCTGCGGGCGGCGGCCGGATTCACCCGGCGGGCCAACTCGGTGCTCCCGCTGGGCGATCCGGGACGGCCGCTGGACGAGGCTCTGGCGTACGTACGCCAGTGGTACGAGGAGCGGGAGCTGCCCGCCTACATACAGACCGCGACCGGGGCCGAAGGCACCCAGGAGCTGCTCTGCGCGGATCTCGAGGAGCGGGGCTGGGAGCGCGAGGTGAGCGCGGAACTCCATGTGGGCGCCCTCGCGCCGCTGGGCGATCCGGACCTGCCCGACGCGACCGTGGAACGGGTGCGTCTCGCACGCTCTTTCGACGAGGCGTGGCTGCGGCGGTACAAGCGATTCGGGGTCCCCGGACCTCATGTGCTCAAGGTGCTGGCGGGCGGCCCCTCGGTGTGGTTCGCTTCCGTGCCCGGGGCCTCTTTTGACGCGGGGCCCGCGGCGATCGGGCGCTGCGTCGTGGACGGGCGCTGGGCGGGATTCATGGCGGTCGAGGTGGATCCGGCGCACCGCAGGCAGGGACTGGCGTCCGCGGTGATGGCCGCGCTGTCCCGGCAGGCGCTCACCGAAGGCGCTTCGGCGGCCTGGCTGCAGGTCGAGGACGACAACGAGGGTGCGCGGGCGCTGTACGGCCGTCTTGGCTTCGCCGCGCACCACACGTACCACCACTATCGATACCCGTCGGCTCGGTAGCTCTACCGGCCGACTCGGTAAGTAAGGCACGAGGCACGCATGCACGAGGAGTCAAGGACGGCCGCCTCCCGGCGGCGGTTCGCTGAGGAGGCCAGGTCCGAGCGGCCCGACCTGTCCCTGCTGTGCCTCCTGGTGAGCGCGGAGGCGGATCCGGAACTCGACGAGGACGGCATCGACGCCGCGCAGATCGATCTCGACCGGCTCGCCGGGCAGCTTCCCTACCGGCCCGGCGGGGCGCGTGAGTGGGCTGCCGCGCTCGCCGAACTCCTGGGCGCGCGGTGCGGGTTCGCGGGGACGCCCGCCGACTACCAGCGCCTGGAGTCCTCGCTCCTCCACGAGGTGCTGCAGCGCCGCCGCGGCCTTCCGATCCTGCTCTCGGTGGTGTGGATCGAGGTGGCGCGCCGGGCGGGCGCACCCGTCTACGGCGTCGCGCTGCCCGGTCACTTCGTGGTCGGCTTCGGCGCCCGCGAGGAGCAGGTGCTCACCGACCCGTTCGCCGGCGGGCGGCTGCTCACGGGCGCGGACGCGGAGCTGCTCGTCGCCGGGTCGTCGGGCGGCACGGTGTCCTCCTCGATGCTGACGCCCGCCGATCCGCTGAACATCGTGCTGCGCATCCTCAACAACATCCGCGCATGGGCCGCGGCACGCCCCGAGCGCTCGGACGTCGCCCTCTGGGCGGTCGAGCTCTCCCTGCTGCTGCCCGCGCACCCTGCGCGACTTCGCTACGAACGGGCCCAACTCCTGGTCCAGCGCGGCGACTTCCTCGCGGGAGCGGCGGAGCTCGAGACCTACGCCGACGTGGTGACGACGGTGGAGCCGACCACGGCGGACCGCGTGCGGGACCAGGCGCGGGCCGCGCGGGCGATGCTCAACTGACGCTGCTCAGCTGACGGCTCCGGAGGTGCGGGCGTAGCGCCCCGGTGCGATGCCCACCACCCGTTTGAAGTGCCGGGTGAGGTGCGACTGGTCGTAGAAACCGGCGGCACTCGCCACTTCGCCCGGCGGACGGCCCGCCAGGAGGAGACGGCGTGCGTGGTCGACGCGGCGGGACATCACGTACTGGTGCGGCGCGATGCCGAAGGCCCCGCTGAAGGCCCGTACGAGATGGCTGGGGTGGGCGTGGACCAGGCGCGCGGCCTCGTCCAGCGTCACGCCGTCGATGAGCCGCTCGTCGAGGAGGTCGCGGAGGTGGTGGGCGACGCCTCGGCCGGTGTCGCCAGGGGTGCCGGTGGTGAGCCTGGGGCGCAGGTGACCGCGCAGCCGCTCACCGATCAGCGCCAGGCGACTCTCGGCCTCCAGCTCGTCGCCCCGGCGCGCGAGGGCCGCGTGCAGCTGGCCCACGCGCTTGCGCAGGACGGGGTCGACCAGGTCGGGGCCGTCCACCGCGGGGCCGATGAAGCTCGCGTCCAGCTGCGTCATGTCCAGGTAGAGCACGCGCTTGCGGAAGCCTTCGGGGGTGGCGGGCGAGCCGTTGTGCGGGACCTGCGGCGGGAGCAGCGAGACGGTGTCGCCCGGAGTGCCGTGTTCATGGCGGTCCAGGTCGTAGCGGACGGCTCCGTCGTCCACGATCAGCAGGGTCCACGCGTCGTGGACGTGCATCGGGTACGCGTGCTCGGTGAAGTGGGCGTGGAAGACCTCCACGACGCCCGCGACCGGCGGGCGCCATGCGGAGATCTCCTCCTGCCGGGCCACCATGCAAGAAACGTACAAGACGCGGCGGCGGACCACTCGGCAGTCTCGAGGCATGAGAACCACCGCTGAGACAGAAGCCACCACCGAGCCAGGGACCGCCGGAGTCACGGGCGAGGCGCCCGTCCGCTTCGACACGAAGATCGCCGTCCTGCTCCGCGACGACCTGGAGCCCTGGCAGCGCCTCAACGTGACCGCGTTCCTGGTCAGCGGGCTCGGCACGGCGGCGCCCGAGGTCATCGGCGAGCCGTACGAGGACGCCGACGGCACCCCCTATCTGCCGATGTTCCGCCAGCCCGTCCTCGTCTTCGAGGGGTCGAAGGAGACGCTGACCGCCGCGCACGGCCGCACGCTGTCCCGTTCGCTGCCCAGAGCGGTGTTCACGTCGGACCTGTTCGCCACCGGCAACGACCGGGACAACCGGGCGGCGGTCCGGGCCGTGCCGACCGGTCAGCTCGATCTGGTGGGGATCGCCGTCCACGGCCCGCGCAACGCGGTCGACAAGATCCTCAAAGGGGCCCGGATGCACCCTTGACCGACGGGGGCGACCGGGCGGGGAGAGATCGGAGCGCTATCGATCGGCCCGGCAGGGCACGAAGCACCTATGCACCCCCAATCCCCGGAGCGGCGACGCCTCTTCGCCGATCAGGCACGGTCGGCGCGGCCCGATCTCGCGCAGCTCTGTCTGCTGATCGGCGCGGAGGCGGACCCGGATCTCGACGACGCGGGCATGCGTGCGGCGCGGCGCATCCTCGACGGCCTCGCCGACCAGCTGACCGAGCGGCTGCCCGACCGCACCGGCGGCCCCCGGTCCTGGGCGCTCGCCCTTGCCGAACTGCTCGGCACGTGCCACGGCTTCAAGGGCAGGCCCGGCGACTACCAGCACCTTCGGTCCGTGCTGCTGCACGAAGTCCTACGACGGCGCAGAGGCCTGCCCATCCTCCTGTCGGTGGTGTGGATCGAGGTCGCCCGCCGCGCGGGGGTTCCCGTCCACGGGGTGGCGCTGCCCGGCCACTTCGTGGTCGGCTTCGGTGCGCGCGACGAGCAGGTCCTCGCCAATCCGTTCGCGGGAGGGCACGTACTTTCCCACACGGACGCGGAGTTGATGGTGGCGGGCGCCACGGGCGCGCCGCTCGCGCCGTCGATGCTGAGCCCGGCGGGGCCCCTCGACATCGTGCTGCGCGTCCTCAACAACATCCGCGCGTGGGCGGCGGCCCGCCCCGAGCGCTCGGACGTCGCCCTCTGGGCGGTCGAACTCTCCCTGCTGCTGCCCGCACACACCGACCGGCTGCACTACGACCGGGCCCAACTCCTCGTGCAGCGCGGTGACTTCCTGGCGGGCGCCGCGGAGATCGAGACGTACGCCGACGTCCTGGCCGCCACGGACGAGGCGGCGGCGGTGCGGCTGCGCCAGGAGGCGCACGGGGCGCGGGCGATGCTGAACTGACGCCTCAGGAGGGGCGGTTCAGAGCCAGCCCTTGTCCCGGGCGACCTTGACCGCCTCTGCGCGGTTGCGCACGGCCAGCTTCTGGATGGCCGTCGAGAGGTAGTTGCGGACCGTGCCCGGGGAGAGGTGCAGGGCCGTGGCCAGTTCGGCGTTGGTGGCGCCGTCGGCCGCCGCGCGCAGTACCTCGCGCTCGCGGTCGGTCAGCGGGTTCGCGCCGCCGGCGAGTGCCGCCGCCGCGAGCGTGGGGTCGATGACCCGCTCCCCCGCGAGGACCTTGCGGACCGCTTCGGCGAGCTGGGCCGCGGGCGCGTCCTTGACCAGGAAGGCGTCGGCGCCGGCCTCCATGGCGCTGCGCAGATAGCCGGGGCGGCCGAAGGTGGTGAGCACCACGATCTTCAACTCCGGCAGCTCTGCGTGGAGTTCGGCCGCCGCCTCGATGCCCGTGCTGCCCGGCATCTCGATGTCGAGCAGCGCCACGTCCACCGCGTGCTCGCGCGCCGCCGCGAGGACCTCGTCGCCGCGGGCCACCTGGGCGACCACCTCGATGTCCGGCTCCAGGCCGAGCAGCGCGGCGAGCGCCTCGCGGACCATCGACTGGTCCTCGGCGAGGAGCACCCTGACGGTGGCGCCCGCACTGTTCGTACTCATGCCGAAGATCCTAGGGCGGAGGCGCCGGACGCCGGTGCCTCGCCCCGGTCCAGCGGCACCCTGGCCGTGAGCCTGAAGCCCCTGCGGGCGCCGGGCCCCACGTCGAGGACGCCGCCGACCGCCTCCACCCGCTCGGTCAGGCCTGTCAGGCCGTTGCCAGGGGCGGCGGAACCGCCCCTGCCGTCGTCCTCCACCGACAGCTCGATGACCGGCCCGTCCAGGGTGTGCCGTGCCGTGAACGCCACCGTGCAGCGGCGCGCACCGCTGTGCCGCACGACATTCGTCACCGCCTCGCGCAGCGCCCAGGCCAGCGCCGTCTCCCCTTCATCGGCGGGCAGCACGGCGGGCGCCTCCAGCGGGACGTCCGCCTCGACACCGGCGGCGGTGAGCGCCGTGCGGGCGCCCGCGAGCTCGCCGGCGAGGGTGCGCCTGCGGTAGCCGGAGACCGCCTCGCGCACGTCCACCAGGGCCTGGCGGCTGACCTGCTCGATGTCCGCGACCTGCTGCGCCGCCTTGTCGGGGTGGGCCGGGAGCATCCGCCCTGCCAGCTCGCTCTTCAGGGTGATGAGGGAGAGCGAGTGGCCGAGGAGGTCGTGCAGATCGCGGGCGAGCCGCAGCCGCTCCTCGTTGGCGGCCAGTTGGGCGACGGTGGCCCGCGCCTGGCGCAGCTGGATCGTCGTCCGGACCAGCTCGCGCACCCCGGTCATCGCGAAGCCGACCAGGAGCGTCAGCACGGCGAGGCTGCCGAGCAGGTCCTCGACGCTGTCGGTGCGCAGACCGATCGCGATCATCACGCCGGTGACGGCCGGGATGACCCAGGCCGACTGCCGCAGCGGCAGCACGGCCCCCGCGGACACGGCGACGTACACGAAGAGCCCGAGCCAGGCCGTGCCGAAGGCGAAGGAGAGCAGCACGGCCAGGGCGAGCAGCGCTCCGCCGGTCACGCGCACCACGCGCCAGTCGAGCACCCTGGCGGTGTACCGGAAGACGAGGGACAGATAGCAGAGCACGAAGGCGGTCAGGCCGACGCAGCCGAGCGCGGTGGCCGCGCCGCTGCGCTCGGTCCCGATCAGGTCCTGGACCGGACTGGCCAGGAAGACCAGCCAGATCCCGATCCAGAGCGCCTTCGTGAGCAGCTGGCGGCGGTCGCGCCCCGGCTGTCCGAAGCTGTCCATCGGGTGCCGGACCCGCTCGGTGCCTTCGGTGTCCCTCACGTGTCCATCACGCCTTCAACGTGTCCTTCCGGTACAGCCATGCCGCGCCGCCCGCGAAGAGGACGAAGTACCCGACGAGGAGCACGATGTCCTTCGCGTGCGGGGCGTCGCCCAGTTCGATGGCCTGTCCGATGGCAGCGTACGCATGGGTCGGCAGCCAGGTCGCGATGTCGCTCAGCCACCGGGGGAAGGTGGCCGTGGGCATCCACAGGCCGCCGAGCACGGAGAGCCCGAAGTACACGATCATCGTGATCGGGCGGACGGCGTCACCGGTCGCGAGATAGCCGATGGCCACACCGAGCGCGGCGAAGCAGAGGCTGCCCGCCCAGATCGCGGCGGTCAGGGCCAGCCACTGCCAGGCCTCCAGACGTACGTCCTTGACGGCCGCGGCGACCACGAACACCACGACGATCGACGGCAGGCTGACCACGGCGGCACTGGCCGTCTTCGCGATCACATAGCCGCGTCCCGGCAGGCTCGTCAGGCGCAGCTGGCGCACCCAGCCGCTCTCGCGCTCCTTGGCGATGCGCTCGCTGTTGCCCATGAGGACGGCGGTGAGGGCGCCGAACGACGCCATCGACACCATGAAGAAGGCGGGGAGCGCGAGGCCCGTGTCGCCGACCATGTCCGTGCCGTCCTGGCCGCCCGCGATGATCAGGAAGAGCATCGACGGATAGATCACGGAGAAGAACAGGAACTTCTTGTTGCGCAAGGCGCGGATGATTTCCAGCTTGATCAGCATGTCCCGGCCTCCTTCCTGGCTTCCTCGGCCGCGGTGATCGCCACGAAGGCCTGCTCCAGGCCGAGGCCCGTGACCTCGAGATTGCGGGGGTGGAGACCGAGTCCGTACAGCGCGTGCACGGTGGCGTCGGCGTCCGTCGACTGGAGCCGTACGGTGTGGCCGGAGATGTCGACGGCGGTGAGGAAGGGCAGCGCGCGGAGCCTGCCCGCGAGTGCGGCGTCCAGCTCAGGGAGGTCGAAGGAGACCTTCCGCGCCCCCGCCTTCGCCTTGATCTCGGCAGCCGTGCCGTCCGCGATGAGGCGGCCGCGGTGCAGGACGAGGACCCGGTCCGCTATCGCGTCGGCCTCCTCCAGGTAGTGCGTGGCGAACAGGACCGTGCGGCCCTGGTCGGCCTGCTCGCGCATGGTGGCCCAGAAGGCGTGGCGCACGGAGACGTCCATGCCGGTGGTCGGCTCGTCCAGGACGATCAGGTCATTGGCCCCGGCGGTCGCGAGTGCGAAGCGCACACGCTGCTCCTGGCCGCCGGAGAGCTTGTTGACCTTGCGATCGGCGAGCTGGGTGATGCCCGCGTGGGCGAGCACGTCGTTCACGCGGTGGGGCCTTGGATGCAGCTCGCAGGCGAGCCGCACCAGTTCGCGGACGGTGACCTCGTCCATCAGGCCGCCGCTCTGCAGCATCGCGCCGACCCGGCCCGCGGTGATCGCCTCGCGCGGGCTCGTGCCGAAGACCCGCACGGTGCCGCTGTCCGGGCGCCGCAGTCCGAGCAGCAGGTCGAGCGTGGAGGACTTGCCCGCGCCGTTGGGGCCGAGGAGCGCGACCGTCTCACCGGGGTGGAGATCGAGCGTGAGGGTGTCCACGGCACGGACGTCCCCGTAGCTCTTGGTCACCTGGTCGAAGCTGACCGCGCGGGTAGCGGGCGGTGCTGTGGTCTGGGTCGTCATGTGATCCATCGTCGCCAGGAGACGGCCGACGGCGGCAGTGTCGTGTGTGCCGAGTCCGGGATGACAGATGTCATGCCGCCCCGTATACGCACACGGAGGCCGGGCGGCTC
>NZ_BAAAUG010000163.1:0-1210 GCF_039533825.1 Streptomyces rectiviolaceus | reverse complement strand
TCTGTGAGCCGCCCGGCCTCCGTGTGCGTACGGGAATCAGCTGGCGTTGGTCTCGATCACACCGACCCGCTCCGCCGGCGTCTTGCCGATCAGCGCCTTGTTCATCGCTGCGGCGACGTCCGTCGGCTGGACCGGAGTCTTGTCGCCGTTGCCGCGCTGGATCAGGATGCCGTCGAAGACGTTGCCGTACAGCTTCTTGAGCTCCGCGAGGTTGTAGTGCGCCTGCAGGCTGCCGTCCTCGGCCACCTTCGTGTCGAGGATCTTCGGCAGCGACTTCGCCGGGCCGAACGGGATCGAGGCGGTGCCCGCCTTGATCGTGACGTTGGCGGACATGGCGGGCTTCGCGAAGCGCGTCATGAACTTGTCGACCTCGGCGTTCGCGACGGTCGGCTTGCGGGTCGTGACGGGCAGCTCGACGGCGCCGGCGCTGCCGGTCTCGACCTGCTTCTTGTACGCCTCCGAGACGGCCGTCGTCGACGCGGCGACGTCAAGGCCCTTGCCCGCCTTGCCGTACACGGGGACGGCCTTGCCGGGCACGAACTTGACCCCGCCCTCCTTGGCCGAGCCCGAGGCGCCCGCGGCGCGCTCCAGGGCGGCGGCGAGCTTCTCCTCGTCCACGGGCATGACCGGCTCGGCGACGCGCTCGCCGCCGAAGAGCGATCCGATCACCGATACGGGGTTGTAGTCACTGCCCGCCGCCTCGCGGACGGTGGCCTGGCTGTCCAGGGTCAGGCCCGCCTGGTCCGGATTGAGCGTGACCGCTTCACCGTCGACGGAGAGCTTCAGGGACTTGGTGACGCGCTTGCCGATCGCCTCGTCGAGCTTCTTCACGGCCTCGTCGCGCGTGCCGCCGCCGATGTCGACGCCGAGCACGGTGGTGCCCTTCGGTACGTCGGCGTGGTTCATCAGAAGACCGGCGCCGTAAGCACCGCAGGCCACGACGACCACGGCGACGGCCACCAGAACGAGCTTGTTGCGCCCCTTCTTCTTGGGCGGGGCCGCGGCGACCGGCACGTTCGGCTGCACCGGCTCGGGCAGCTTGGGCGGGGTGTGCGGCACGGTCCCCTCGGCCTGCGGGCCCGCGGCGAACGGCGAGTTCTGTGCCGGCGGTACGACCGGGATGCCGCTGGTCAGGGTGTCGCCGGAGACGTTGGTCCCCGGGGAAGGCGCGCTCGGGCCGCCCGGGATGGAGCCGGGGCCGCCGTGCACC
>NZ_BAAAUG010000162.1:68577-86529 GCF_039533825.1 Streptomyces rectiviolaceus | reverse complement strand
TGCCACGCCGGGCAGCCACGGCACCGCCTGCGGGACGGCCGCGGCGACGGCCGTGTCCGGGTGGCCGAGCAGCAGCCCGGCCGTCTCGCGGTCCGCGCCGACCCAGGTGTCGAGCCTGCTGCGCCACAGCGGCCCCCGCTCCGCGATCGACGCGAGGACCGGAGCCGTGTCCTCGTCGAAGCCCCGTACGAACCGGGCGTAGGCGTCCCCCGCCCCCGCCACGAACGGTTCGTCGTTGACCGTGTAGAGCCACTGTGCCGCGTGCACCAATTGCAGCTCGCGTCCCAGCGCACTCGTCGCCGTTGTCACCCGCCACCTCCGTCATCGGATTCCCTCGGCAAGGTACGGGGCCTCATTAGAAGAACACTCGAACTGCCGATTTCCGTATCCACCGTTCCTCAAGCAGCGCCCGATCCACGGGAACTACCTTGAGGGCCCACCGGACTCCAGCAAGGTGATAAGGACCCCTTATGCCAGAGCACCGTCAGCAACGGGCGCTCCGAATGGGCGTGATCGGTTGCGCGGACATCGCCACCCGCCGGATACTGCCCGTTCTCGCCGCGCACGACGACGTCGACCTCGTCGCGGTGGCCAGCCGCAGCCAGGCGAAGGCCGAGCGCGTAGGAGCCGCCTTCGGCTGCCGGGGAGTGGCGGATTACGCCGCGGTCATCGACCGGGACGACCTCGACGCCGTCTATATTCCGCTGCCGCCTGGTATGCATCACGAGTGGGCGCTGCGGGCATTGCGGGCCGGAAAGCACGTACTCGTCGAGAAGCCGATGTCGGATTCGTACGAGAACACGCTCGAGTTGATTTCGACCGCTGCGGAACTCGGACTCGTCCTCGCCGAGAACTTCATGTTCCTGCACCACTCGCAGCACGGTGCGGTCCGCGAGATGCTCGACCACGCGGTGGGTGAACTGCGCGTGTTCTCGGGCTCGTTCGCCGTTCCGCCGCTCGCGCCCGATTCGTTCCGCTACCAGGCCGACCTCGGCGGGGGCGCGCTGCTCGACGTCGGGGTCTATCCGCTGCGGGCGGCCCAGCTGTACATGACCGGGGAACTCGATGTGCTCGGCGCCTGTCTGCGGATGGACGAGGCGACGGGCGTCGACGTGGCGGGCAGTGTGCTGCTGAGCGACGCCCGGGGAGCGACGGCCCAGTTGGACTTCGGCTTCGAGCATTCCTACCGGTCGACGTACGCGCTCTGGGGCGACCGGGGCCGGGTGAGCGTCCGGCGCGCCTTCACGCCCCCGGAGCAGCTGAAGCCGGTGGTCAGGATCGAGCGGCAGGACGAGGTGGTCGAGCGGTCGCTGCCCGAGGACAGCCAGGTCGTCAACGCCATCGACGCCTTCGTCCGGGCGGCCCGCGCGGGCCAGGACCTCGGCAGCGACACATCGGCGACCCTGCGGCAGGCCGGGCTCGTGGACCACGTACGCCGTGTCGCGCGGATCGTCGACGGGCCCGCGGCCGGGCACCACGAGCGTGAACTCCTCGGCGAGGGCGCGGGCCTCGGCTGAGCGAGCGGGAGCGACGCGGTGGGCGGGGCGGAGTATCGCCCCGCCCACCGCGTCGTCGTCACCGCCGGTCCAGGACCTGCCGCAGGACGCCGTCGAGCACGGCGGTGGCGTCGGGCGCCCGTTCGTCGGTGCGCCAGGCGACGATGCCGTCAGGCCGGACCAGGCTCGCCCCGGCCTTGCCGATGCCGTAGCGGTCGGGCACCCCGTTCTCCGGGTCGGTGAAGTCCGTGCCGACCCGGTGGACCCGGACGGGGACGCCCAGTTCCGCGGCCGCCGTCCGCGCCGCCGTGCTCCAGTCCTCACCCAGCTCACCCGCCAGGAGCGCCCAGTCGTCGCCCGTCAGGTCGACGGTGGACACCCGTTCGCCGGCGCGCCGCACCCAGACGTGCGGTGCGCGGAAGCCGGGCCGGCCGCTCGGGGTCAACGGGTTCTCCACCCGCGCCGGGTCGTCGTCCGTGGCCAGGACAGCGGCGGAGCGGCAGCGGAAGCCGAGCAGCGTCTCGGCGTAGCCCACCGACTTGTCCCACACGTCCGCCATGTCGGGCGCCATCCGCTGGGCGTACAGGGCGAGCGCCTCGGCCACGACGAGCTCCGCCGCGACCTTCCGCTCGTCCTCGTAGGTGTCGAGGAGTCCGGGCCCGGCCTGTCCGCGCAGCACCGCGCCGAGCTTCCACGCCACGTCGAAGCCGTCGCCGACGGCCGCGTTGCCGCTCATGCCCCCGGTCGGCGGGGTCACCTTCGCGGCGTCCCCGACGAGGAAGACCCGTCCGTCGCGCCAGCGTTCGGCGATCCGTGCGGCCATCTCCCAGCTCTGGATGTCGACGAGTTCGGGCGTCAGCTCCGGGGCCTCGAGCGCGAGCCGGATGAGTTCGGTGCAGCGCTCCGGGGTGAAGTCCTCGGGGCTCTGACCCTTGTCGGGGTCGTACTCGACGAAGAAGGTGTGCCGGCCGGGTTGGTCGGTCGGCCCGAAGGTGCCGGTGAACTGGGGGTGGTGGAGGTAGTACCAGCCGGTGGTGCCGGGCTCCATGATGCCGGAGAGGTCCGCGTCGAAGATGATCCCGACCATGAGCGTCAGCGTGCCGTGCCCGTACCGCTCGATGCCCAGCGCCTCGCGGACGGGGCTGCGGTTGCCGTCGGCGGCCACGAGGTACCGGGCGCGCAGCTCGTACTCGCCGTCGGGGCCGCTCAACACGGCCGTCACGCCGTCCGGGTCCTGCCGGAAGGACCGGAGTTCGGTGGCGAAGCGGATGCTGCCGCCGTGCCGTTCCATCTGGGTCAGCAGGATCGGCTCCACCTTGTCCTGGGACAGCATCGCCCAGCCGGCGGGCGTACAGGGCGCGGTGGCGGCCACCATGTCGGAGAAGCTCTCCGAGACGGTTCTGAGCACCTCGCCCCGGACGCTCTGGGCAAGCCGGATGACGAAGTCGCCGTGCGCGCCCCGGATGTCGTCGGCGCGGGTCACCTCGTCGGCCACGCCCCCGATGCGCAGCAGCTCCATCGTCCGGGGGTTCTGCCCGGCGGCCCTGGGGTAGGGCGAGAGGCCCGGCCTCCGTTCCACCACCAGCACCCGGACGCCCTGCCGGGCGAGGAACATCGCCGTCGACAGGCCGCCGAGGCCCGCTCCCACCACCAGGACGTCCGCTTCATGGTCGTTCATGTCGCTCCTCACTGGTCCTTCCATGTCCGCTGTCATGTCCGTACGCCGACGAACAGGCCGCGGCCTGACGGCGATTCGGGCAGGTACTCGACCGTGAAGCCGGCCTGCCGGAACGCCTCCTCGTACTGCGCCCGGCCGAAGAGCGAGATGACGTGCGTATCGACGAAGTGCCGGGCACCCGCGGCCGGTTCGGCGACCACGAAGTGCACGTCCATGTGCGAGGCCGCGCCCCGGCGGGCCGAGTGCGAGACGCGGGAGATCGTCGTCCCGTCGACGGTGACGACATCGGCGGACACATGTCCCTCCGTGAACGTCTCGTCGAACCACCAAGGATCGACGACAGCGACCCCACCGGGCTCCAGGTGCGCGCCGAACGCCCGCAACGTCAGGGTGAGTTCCGCCTCCGACTCCATGTAGCCGATGGACCCGAACATGCACGTCACCACGTCGAAGGTGGTGCCGAGGCGGAACTGCCGCATGTCGCCCGGGTGGACGGCCACGCCGGGCAGCGCGGCGCGTGCCGCACGCGCCATCGGCTCGGACAGTTCGAGGCCCTCCGCATGCTCGAAGAGGGTGGTGAAGTGCCGCAGGTGGGCACCGGTCCCGCACGCGACGTCGAGCAGTCGCGCGGCGCCCGGCCTGCGTTCGCGGGCGACGGCGGCGACCGCCTCGGCCTCGGCGCGGTAGTCCTTGCCCCGCTCGCGGTGGACCAGGTCGTAGACCTGGGCCAGGTCCGTTCCGTACATCGTGTGACCCGCCCCCTTCCTGTCCTTCGTTTCCCTCGTGTCCGTCGTGTCCGTCGTGTCCTTCGTGTCCTTCACCGCGCGGGGCGGGCGTGGCCGAGGATGGCCTCGGCCAGCGGCCCGTGGACCGACGACGGCAGGGCGTGGCCCATGCCCGGTATCTGCACCAGGCGTGCCGTGGGAATGAGCCCGGCGAGGTGCTTGCCGTGCGGCGCGGGCGCGATGGGGTCGTGCTCCGCCTGGATGACCAGGGTCGGCACGGTGACGTCCCGCAGGTCGGCCGCCCGGGACGGCGGCGGCAGCGTCAGGGAGTAGTGCGCGTACGGTTCGGTGATGACCCCGCCCGCGTGGTCGATCGCCCGCTCCTCCCACCGCGCGTACTCGTCGTCGTCGAACGGCACGGCCGTCCCGGAGAGGATGCGCCACTTGCTGACCCGTTTGGCGACCTCGGCCGCGCGGTCCTCCGCGGGCCTTGTCATCAGGGCCAGGGCGTCCAGGAAGGGCTGCTGGGGGCCGGGGAGCCCGTCCGGCGTGGGTTCGCCGCGCATGGCGCGCTCGATGTTGCCGTCGAAGTCGATGTCGAGTCCGCCACCGAGCATCATGGTCAGAGCGCTCAGCCGGTCGTGGTGGTTGAGGGCGATGACCTGAGCGATCGTCGCCCCCATCGAAAGGCCGACGACATGCGCCCTCTCGATGCCCCAGCCGTCCAGGACCGCGACCGCGTCAGCGGCCAACTCGTCGATGCCGTAAGGGTTCTCCGCGAAATCGCGGGTCGTGGAACGGCCGGTGTCGCGGTGGTCGTAGCGAATGACGTGGCGTCCGCCGTCGGCGATGCGCCGGGCGAACTCGTCGGGCCAGCCGAGGGCGGAGAGGTTCCCACCCATGACGAGCAGCACCGCGGGGTGCGACGGGTCACCGAAGTCGTCGCTCCACAGTTCCACGTCCCCGCTGGGCACCATGCGTTCGGACATGTGTCTACTCCTCTGCCGGGGTGGGCTGTTCGGGGGCGCGGAGGAACTCCAGGACGGAGAAGTCGAACGGGAGGATCGGTGACCCGCTGGTGCGTTCCGACGCCAGGGCGAAGCCGACGGAGGAGACCAGCCGGACCACCTCGTCCCGGGTGCGCACCCGGCCTCCCATGAAGGTCAGCATCCGCAGGTCCAGGAGGGTGCTGAAGAAGCGGTCGGCGCCGTCCGCCTCGACGTCCGCCCGGTCCATGACCAGCAGCCTGCCGCCCGGTTCCAGGGACTCGGCGCACCGCCGCAGGATCGCCCGCGCGTCGTCGTCGGACCAGTTGAGCAGGACGAACGAGAGGATGACGGCGTCGGCGGTGACGGGCAGCGGCTTGAAGAAGTCGCCGTCCACGACCGTGACGCGGTCGGTGAGACCGGCTTCCGCGAGCTTGCGCCTGGCCTGTTCCGCGGGGCCGGACAGTTCGAGGAGGGTGGCCCGCACGTGCGGCGCCGTCCGGACTATCTGCGCGAGCAGGGCGCCGTTGCCGCCGCCCGCATCGAGGACGTGGTGTACGCCGGACCAGTCGTACGCGGCGACCGGTGCTTCGTAGGCCGCGTTGTCGTCGCAGGACATGAGCGCGTCGAAGGAGTCGGCAAGGTCCTGGTCGGCGGAGAGGTCCTCCCAGAACGGCCGCCCGTACAGGCCCGGGTAGGCAGGACGGCCGGTGCGTACCGTGTCGAGGAGCCCGGTGAAGGCGAGGTCGGCGCGGGCCACGGCTCCGTTCAGGTCCATCCAGGCCCGCTGCTGCGCCGGGTGGTCGTCGGCGAGGAGCAGTCCGACGCCGGTGGCGCTCAGCGGCGTGCCGTCGTCACCGCCCTGAAGGACTCCGGTGACGACCAGGTGGCGGACGAGGCGGGCGAGGGTCGGGGCGTGCGTGCCCGTACGGGCGGCGAGTTCGTCGACCGTACGGGCGCCGTCCTGGATGTGGTCGACGAGACGGAGCGTGGCCGCGGTCCTGACGGCCATGGGGGTCACGAGGTTGCCGAGCTGCTTGAGCAGCACGTCGAGGTCACTGTTCTCGGGCCGCGCGGCGGCCGGGTCGGCAGCGGCCGGGTCGGGTTCCGTGGGTGTTGCGCTCACCTTGTTCCTTTCCTGGGACGGCGGGGGTGCGGGGCGCGCACCTGGTCAGGGCCGCCAGCCCTGCTCCGTGGGCCAGGGCTCGCCGAGCTGGCGGTACGTGCCGAGGTAGTCGGGCCAGTCGCGGTGGTCGCGGATCTTCCCGTCGACGATCCGGATGAGGTGGATCTGCTCACCGGAGAACTTCCGTCCGGTGGCGGGTATCCCGACGAGATCGCCCACCTGGCGCCCGTAGAGGGCCAGTTTGGCCCGGACCCAGTCGCCGTTCTCCTCGTAAACGGTCTCCTCCAGATAGGCCTCCTCTGAGAATGTGAGTTTCAGCCACTTGACGGCGAGTGCGAATGCTTCGGGGCCGCGCAGTTCCGGCATGTGCTCCAGGGCACCGGGGTTGAGGTACTCCTGGTGAATGAATTCGGCCACGTCGTCGACGTTTCCGGTGTTGTAGGCGTTCACCATTCGGCGAACAATGTCGATCCGGTCGCTCATGTCCGGTCTCCTCATCGCGTCGGTCCGTGGTGAGTTCATCCTTCCTGCGGGAACTGCTCACAACAATGCTCATTCGCAGTGCCTCGACGGAGTGCCGAGCCGTGTTCGACCAGGCGCCGAGCGCCTTCCGACCCATTCCCAGGAGCAACTGGACAGGGTTATCTGGTCGGCTCGTAAATATTCGGAGGAAACACATGGACAGAACCGCGTACAAGTCGGCCGTCACGGAGGCGTTCAACGACGCCGCGGCCGAGTACGACCAGTTGGGCGTCGAATTCTTCACGCCTATGGGCCGCAGACTGGTGGAGCGGGTCGCACCCAAAACCGGACAGCGGGTGCTCGACGTGGGGTGCGGCCGGGGCGCGGCGCTGTTCGTGGCGGCGGAGCGGGTCGGGCCGTCCGGGCACGCCCTCGGCATCGACATCGCGCCGGCCATGGTGGAGGAGGCACGCCGGCGGGCCGTCACGCTCGGCGTCGAACACGTCGAGGTGCGGGTCATGGACGGCGAGCGTCCCGATCTGCCCGAGGCCTCGTTCGACGTGGTGACCGGCAGCTACAGCGTGATCTTCCTGCCCGACGCGCCTGCCGCGCTCGCCCTGTACGCGCGCCTGCTGCGCCCCGGCGGGCGGATCGCCTTCACGAGCCCGGTCTTCACGGACGACACGTTCCCCTTCCTGCCGCCGGTGTTCACCGATCTGATCCCGCAGCGGCTGCTTCGCAACCTGCCGCCGGACTGGCAACCGGAGGCCCTGAAGCGGAGGTTCAACAGCTGGCTCGGGGACACCGAAGAGCTGAACCGCACGATGGTCCGCGCCGGGTTCGAGGACGTGTCGATCACCGATGAGCACGTCGGTCTGACCGCGCCGGACGGCACCACGTGGGTGGACTGGACCCACACCCAGGGCATGCGGTTGCTGTGGCAGCACCTTCCGGCGTACGAGAGCGAGCAGTTGCGCAAGCGGCTGATCACGGAGCTGGACAAGCTGCGCGGCGACGGCCCGCTGCGCCTGCCCACGCCGGTCCGGTACGTAGAGGCGTCGGTCGCGGCCTGAGCGGACTCCGGGCCCGGGGCCGTGCCGCGGAACGTACGGAGCCCGGCCCTCCGACCCGGGCCGGGCTCCGCACGGTTTCAGTAGACGCGCGCCGCTCCCGACGACGACATCCGGACTATGTCCCCGGTCGGCCTGCGCAGGCCGCCCTGGGCATCGATCGCCTCCGCGTTGAGGATGGAGCGGTGCAGCTGCTGCGCCAACGGGCCGGGGTCGAGGCCCAGATGGTTCACCAGGTTCACGCGCAAACGCTGGAACACCTCGAGGGCCTGTGCCCGCCGGCCGTTGAGGTAGAGGGCTCGCATGTACTGGATGTGCAGTCCCTCGTGGTACGGATTGTCGGCGGTCAGCGCCGCCAACTCGGTGAGCACCTCGCGATACATCCCCAGTCGCAGCTGGGTGTCGACGAGGTACTCCAGGACCACAAGGCGGGACTCCTCGAACTGCTGGCGCCGCCCCTCCAGGATGCTCCCCACGACGACGTCGACGAGCGCGGGCCCCCGCCACAGCTGAAGTGCGCTGGAGAGAGTGGACAGAGCGGTCTCGTCGTCGCCGGACGACAGCGCCCTGCGTCCGTCGGCGACGAGCTGGTGGAACCGGTGGACGTCCAGATCCCCGCGGTTGATCCGGAAGAGATAGCCACCGGACCGGGTCACGAGCATCTCGGCCGCGACCTCGCTGGTGTCCATCCCGGTCGCCGACGCCAGCAGCTTGCGCAGGTTGAGGATGTAGGTCTGCAGCGTGGTCAAACAGCTGACCGGTGGGTTCTCGTCCCACAGTTCACGTATCAGCGACGACACGGGCACCACCTGATCGGCGTGCACGAGCAGCGTCGCCAAAACACTCCGCATTTTCGGTGCGCTCGGAGTGTGTAGTTCATCTTCGACTTGCACCGAAAGAGGGCCTAAAACACCCAGATTCACAGCAGTTTCTCCCCCATCGATCACGGTTCGCCTATGTGGTCGTGAGTATCAACGTCTCAGATGCGACGCTTGTTCCGAGGCGGAACACGGAACGGAATCGCGCCATTTTTTGGCACCCTTGAACACCGCACCTCGCGATTTTCGGCACCTTAGAACACCGCACCTCGCGACAGAAATCAGACACACTCGGCTTCTGTCGCGCCGGCCGTCAGCCCGTGGTCAGCGGATTTACGACGGCAAGAAACTGGCTGGGGGTTTTGACGTCCGCGAGGGCCTCCTCGGGTATCTCGACGCCAAATTCATTGGACACTCGGGCGGTGGCCTCCAGAAGGGCAAGAGAATCATAGCCGAGCGCCGTGAACTCCGTGTCGATTTTATCCTCTCCACCCATGGCCTCCTCCTCTCCCGCGCACTCCCGCAAGATGGCGAAAAGCCTTTCACTTGTCAGTCGCTCCGCCACGTTCTTCCTTCCCTGGTGCTCCTCGTACGCGGACCGCCGACGCGGTCACACGATCAACGTTGGGCAACTACGGTCAAGCGTGGTCACTAAGGTCACCCTATGATCACTCGATTCACTCCTACTTGAGAACCGGTCGAGCCGACGCACACTAGGCCGAAATCCGCCCACCGCCTCGTATCCCAGTCGATATTCGCCGGACGATTCTTGTTCCACGGGGACACCTCCACTTAATGTCACGGACAATGCCAGAGCCAAGGAGGAAGCATGAAAGGGATTATCCTGGCGGGCGGTTACGGGAGCCGCTTACAACCGATCACCCTCGCCGTGTCGAAACAATTGCTCCCCGTCAATGACAAGCCGCTGATCTACTACCCCGTGTCGGCCCTGATGCTGGCCGACATCCGGGACATCCTGATCATCGCCCTGCCCGAAGACATCCCGCAGCTGCACAGACTGCTGGGTGACGGCAGCCACTTGGGGATATCCCTCACCTACGCGGAACAGCCCGTGCCCAACGGACTTGCGCAAGCGTTCATCACGGGCGCCGACCATATCGGCGACGAATCGGTCGCCCTTGTGCTCGGCGACAACATCTTTCACGGGAACGGCTTCTACGACCTCCTGCTCCAACACAGACAGAACCTCGAGGGCTGCGTCCTCTTCGGATATCCGGTCACCGACCCCGAACGCTACGGCGTGGGAGAGGTCGACGAATCGGGACGGCTCGTCTCCCTGGAGGAAAAGCCCGAGAAACCCCGGTCGAATCTGGCCATCACCGGTCTCTATCTCTACGACAACGACGTCGTGGAGATCGCCCGGCAAGTACGCCCTTCGGCGCGCGGAGAACTGGAGATCACCGACGTCAACCGGACCTATCTCGCGGCCGACCGCGCCAGACTCGTCACGTTCGGCCGCGGATTCGCCTGGCTCGACGCCGGTACTCCGCAGTCGCTCCTGCAGGCCGGCCACTACGTGCAGACTCTCGAGGACCGGCAGGGAGTGCGGATCGCCTGCCTGGAGGAGGTCGCCCTGCGCATGGGATTCATCGACGCCGACGCGTGCCACCGGCTCGGGGCGAAACTTTCCCGATCCGGGTACGGCGAGTACGTGATGGCCGTGGCGAGCGAGCTGGGCGCCTGACACCGCCTGCGTACGAGAGTTGCCGGCGGGCGGCGGCCACCGCCGGCAACTCGTTCCCGGCCCGTCACCCCGCTCCGAGCCGGGCCACCTGTTCGCCGGTGAGCGAGAGGTCCGCCGCGGCCATGTTCGACCGGAGATGGGACACCGATGACGTGCCGGGAATCGGCAGCACCACCGGCGACCGGTGCAGCAGCCAGGCGAGGGCCACTTGCGTGGTTGTCGCGCCCGTCTCCGCGGCAACCCGCGCCAGGGCACTGTCCGGCGCGGGCCTTGCCGTACCCGAAAGCGGCTTCCACGCGATGAAGGCGATGGCCTGCCGCTCGCAGTGGTCGAGAACGTCCTCGTACCGCCGGTCGTACAGGTTGTACTTGTTCTGCACGCTCACCACGTCGACGACGCTCCGGGCCCGCTCCAGCTGTTCCACGGTCACCTCCGAGAGGCCGATGTGCCGGATCTTGCCCTCGTCCTGGAGCTGCTTGAGGGCTCCGACCTGGTCCTCCAGCGGAACCTGCGGGTCCACGCGGTGCAGCTGGAAGAGTTCGACACACTCGAGCCGGAGCCGGCGCAGGCTCAACTCGGCCTGCTGGCGCAGGTAGTCGGGCCTGCCGAGCGCCCGCCACTGGTGCGGGCTCGGCCTGACCTCGCCCGCCTTGGTGGAGATGACCAGGCCCGGCGCGTACGGGTGCAGCGCGGCGGCGAGCAGTTCCTCGTTCGCACCGAGGCCGTACACGTCCGCGGTGTCGATGAACGTCGCCCCCAGCTCGACCGCGCGCCGAGCCACATCGGCCGCCTTGTCCGGCCGGGCGGGCGGACCCCAGTGGTGGGGTCCGGTGAGTCGCAACGCCCCGAATCCGAGCCGTCCGACGGTGAGTTCCTTTCCCAGGTTGATGCGCGTGCTGACGGCTCGGACGGGGATCACTGCGACGGTCCTTCCGGTGGATCGGGCGGATCGGGTGGATCGGGTGGATCAGGGTCAGGGAAGCTGCACGGAGAGCGGGTGGCGGAAGACCCCGCGGGGGTCCCACTCCGCCTTCACCCGCTGGAGGCGGCGGTAGCCGTCCTTGTAGTAGAGGGTCTGCCAGGGCACCCCCGAGGTGTTCCACCGCGGGTCGGCCATGTCGAGGTCGGGGTAGTTGATGTAGCAGCCGTCGTGGTCGTCATTGGGTACCGGAACGCCGCCGGTGTCACCGAAGATGTCCCGGTACATCTCCCGCATCCAGTTCAGGTGCTGGTCGTCGAGCGCCGGGTCCTTCCAGGTGGCCGAGATCCAGGACTTGAGGATCGAGTCCCGCTGCGGCAGGGCGGTGGCGTCGGACGCCACCGTGTTGATCTTCCCGCCGTACGAGTAGAGGTCCACGGCTCCCCAGCCGTCGAACCGCTGATCGGTCAGGTGCTTGTGCACGACGGCGATGCGTTCGGGCGTCCAGGCCCGCCTGATGTACGCGCTCTTCGACTTGGACCGGTCGTATCCACCGGTGTCGTAGCGGGCGCCGATGGTGGCCTGGAGCCAGAGCTCCTCCTGGTGCTCGACGGACGGCTGGAGGCCCATCTGCTCGTTGACGGCCATGACGTACTGGTCGATGAGCTTGCCGGCGTCGGACCGACCTCCGTCGAAACGTGCCTCGAGGCTCACGGTGCCGGTCGCGTGGGTGTTGAGGTGCAGCGTGCTGTAGAGGCTGCCGTAACGCGGGTCGTCGCCGTTCTCCTCGTACCACCGCTGGAAGTTGGTGACGAGCCGGGTGAACTTCTCCAGGTCGAGATCGGCCCAGGCCCAGGTCACGAAGGTGGTGCGGAGCTTGGTGGGCGGCTTGGGCAGCAGGTTCGACGGGTCGTCGCCACCGGCGCCGGGGGTGCGGAACAGATACCGCGTGACGATGCCGAAGTTGCCGCCGCCGCCTCCGGTGTGGGCCCACCACAGCTCGCGGTTCGGGTCGTCCGGCCGCCGGGTCGCGGTCACCGTGCGGGCCCGGCCCGACCGGTCCACGACCACGACCTCGACGCCGTAGAGGTGATCGACGATGGTTCCGTCACGACGGCTCAGCGGTCCGTACCCTCCCCCGGCGACATGGCCGCCGACGCCGACCTGCGGGCAGACCCCTCCGGGCAGGGTGACCCCCCACTCGTAGAACAGCGTGCGGTAGACCTCGCCCAGGGTGGCGGCGGGTTCCACCGCGAACGCCCGGTGCTTCTTGTCGAAGTACACGGCGCGCATCGGCGAGGTGTCGATGATTTCCTGGACGTCGTCGTTGTCGACGAAGTTCTCGAAGCAGTGCCCGCCGCTGCGGACGGTGATCTGCTTGCCGGCCTTCACGGCGGCCGTCAGGACGTCGGCGATCTGCCGGGGCGTGTGGACGACGTGGACGCGCTCGGGAGCCGCGACGAAACGGGCGTTGAACCCCCTGCTCACCAGTTCGTCGTACCGGGGATCGTCGGCGCCCACGGTCTTGACCTTCGGCGGCGAAATGTCATGTTCGTTCTGACTCACAAGAAACACCCAACCCTTCGATGATGAGCACGAATGGGTGGAACGGCACAGCACGTCGTCCCCCCGTGGACGCGGTACGGCTCCCCTGCCGCCCCGCGCCTGACAGCCCCGGTCACACCGAGGCCTCACAACTACCGCAGACTCCCCCAAGTGCCGCCGTCACCGCCGCACAGGCGGAGGCAGCAGCCCGCACCACGCTATACTACAATTTGAGTAACACCCTCGTTTCTCGCTCAACGGGAGTGTCACGAAAGGGAGTTGGGGCAGAAGCGGCCACGGTCGGCCGCTGTGCCTGACGCGCGGGAACGGCCAGGAACAGACAGCGCCGGACAGGGGATAATGCAGGACCACCCCGCCCCGCGCCGAGGAGACCGAAATGGGCAGCAAGGCCGATGCCGCGGTCGCCACCAAGCTGGACGGCCGCGTCGAGCGCGGCAATCAGACCCGGCGCCTCGTCCTGCGCCGCACGGTCGACATCGCGTCGGTCGAGGGCCTGGACGCGCTGTCGGTCGGCCGTATCGCCACCGAGCTGAAGCTCAGCAAGAGCGGGGTCTTCGCGCTCTTCGGCTCCAAGGAGGAGCTGCAGCTCGCGACCATCCGCGCGGCGGGACGCATCCACCTGGACAACGTGGTGGAACCCGCCATGAAGTCCCCGCCCGGCCTCGGCCGGGTAGGGCGGCTGTGCGCGCGCTGGCTCGACTACTCGGAACAGCGGGTCTTTCCCGGCGGCTGCTTCTTCTACGGCGCGATCGCCGAGTTCGGCGCCCGCGAGGGGGCGGTGCACGACGCACTGGTCCGCGCCGACCGCGCCTGGACCGGCCAGGTGGAGCACTGCCTGGCCGAGGCCCGCGACACCGGCGAACTGCGCCCGGACACCGATGTGCCCCAGCTCGCCTTCGAGCTCATCGCCCTCATGGAGACGGCCAACGCGCAATCGGTGCTGCACGGCGAACCGGACGCCTACCGCAGGGCGGGTGTCGCCGTCACGGCGCGGCTGCGCGCGGCGGCGACGGACCCGACGCTGGTGCCCCAACTCCCCTGAGATCCGCACCGATTGGATTCCGGACGGACCCGACAAACAAGTAGCACGACCGTTCGTTTAGATTTAAGCTCGTCGCATGCCTTCACCGATCCTGCGATCGATCACGCGTACGCCGTGGCAAGCGGGCCCCGAGGCGCACGCGCCGGGCCCGGTCCTGGTGAGCGTCACGGAGTTCACCGCCGACCGTCACCACCAGACCCTCCCGATCGCCCTGTCGGGGCTGCGGCTGCGCCGGAGCTGGCCGAAGACGCCCGGCGCCGTCGGCATGTGGCTCTGGCTCGACCCGTGGCGAAGACTCTCGGGATCCGTCTCGGTCTGGACGGGTGAGCGGTCGCTGTACGCGTTCGTCGGGCGCCCCGACCACCTACGGATCGTCCGCGCGCACCGGGACCGGGGCGCGACGCGCGCCACCGCCTGGACGACGGACCGGCTCGACCCCGATGCCGTCTGGGCCGCCGCACACGCCCTGCTCACCGACCCGACTCCCTGGCCGGACACGGCCGTTCACAGCCCGGAAGGACCGTGAGGACAACATGACCGACCTCATCGCACTCGACCTCATCGCACTCGACCGCACCGCCGTCCAGGAATCGCTCCGCGTCCTGCGCGCCGCCCGCGACGACGACTGGGAACGCCCCTCGCCCTGCGCCGGCTGGACGCTGCGCGACCTGGTGGCGCACATGACCGCACAGCACCACGGGTTCGCGGCGGCGGCGCGGGGCGCGGGCGCCGACCGTACGTACTGGATCGAACCGCTTCCCGGCCCCGATCCGTTCAAGCTCTACGACGAGTCGGTCCGTCACGTCCTTGCCGCGTTCGCCGAAGAGGGCGTCGTGGAGCGGGGGTTCACGCTTCCCGAGATCGGCGGGACGTTCCCGGGACGGATCGCCGTCGGCTTCCACTTCCTGGACTACGTGGTGCACTCCTGGGACGTGGCGACGACCGTCGGCGTCGGTCTCGATCTCCCCGGGCCCGTCGTCGAGGCCGCGCTCGACATCGCCCGCCGGGTGCCGAAGGATCCCGAACGCCGAGGTCCCGGGGCCGCGTTCGCTCCGGTCAGGCCCACGCCACAGGACGCGTCCCCGCTCCAGGAGATGCTGGCTCTCCTGGGACGGTCGCCGAAGCCGCACACCGGCGAGGCAAAGCGTTGAACATCACGCACGCCTCTTCCGTATCTCCCGGTACCAGGAAGTAGCTTGCCCCCATGGCAGGTTGACGGGCAGGGAGGCACGGCACATTGCGGCGCATCAACGGCACGGCTCTGATCATCGCGGCACTCGTGGCCACACTGGGCGCGCTCGCGTTCCCCATGTGGTCCTACGCAGACCGTTCGGGCACGGGGCCCGCCAATCTGGCCGCCGGGTCGGTGGCCACGCAGTGGGGCCCGCTGTCCGCGGCCGACCGCGATCTCCTTGTGAAGGTGCGGCTCGCGGGCCTGTGGGAACTGCCCGCGGGCCAGCAGGCCGTCGAGCGGGCGCCGACCGAGGCGATCAAGGAGGCCGGTGACCATCTGATCGTCGGCCACACGGACCTCGACAAGCGGGCCCGTGCGGTCGCGGCGCAGCTCGGCGTGGAGCTGCCGAACCAGCCCACCGCCCAACAGCAGGGCTGGCTCCAGGAGCTGACCGAGGCCGAAGGCATGGAGTACCAGCGGAAGTTCGCGAATCTGCTGCGGGTCGCGCACGGCAAGGTGTTCAGCGTGATCGCGCAGGTACGGGACAGCACCCGCAACACGCTGATACGGCAGCTGGCGAGCGACTCCAACCAGACGGTCCTCGACCACATCACGATGCTGGAGGCGACCGGACTCGTCGACTTCGACGACATCGCGAACGGCGGCGCCGCCACCGCCACGGCCAGCCCCAGCGGTCCTCCCCCGCCCTCCGGCGTCGCTCCCCCGGAGCCACCGCCGGCCGGCCCGACCGGCGATGTGTCCACCACGTCCAGGCCCTCTCCCGCACCGCCCGGAGCGGTCAACACGGACCGGCCGGAACCTCAAATGTAGCTCTGAACGTCCCTCCTCAGGGGTTCGGCCGCGTCTGTCGGGGCCATGACCCCTGCACACGTTCACAAGACACGAGCACGACGCGGGGTCTTGGCGGAGGAGGGGGAACATGAAGCACCTGGGGACCGGAATCGGGTGGCGTCCGGAGATCGCGGACGCCGTGGAACGGATGCCCGGCATCGACTGGGTCGAGGCTGTCGCGGAGAACCTGTGCCCCGGGCACCTCCCCGATTCCCTCCTGCGGCTGCGCGAGCGCGGCGTCACGGTGGTGCCGCACGGCGTCTCGCTCGGCCTCGGCGGCGCCGACCGCCCCGACGAGACCCGCCTCGCCGCGCTGGCCGAGCGTGCGGAGGCGCTCGGCTCGCCGCTGGTCACCGAGCACATCGCGTTCGTACGCGCCGGGGGCCCGCTGACGGCTTCGCAGCCGCTGGAGGCGGGCCACCTGCTCCCGGTGCCGCGCACCCGCGACGCCCTGGACGTGCTGTGCGAGAACGTACGCATCGCGCAGGACGCGCTGCCGGTGCCGCTCGCCGTGGAGAACATCGCGGCGCTGATCTCCTGGCCCGGCGAGGAGATGACGGAGGGGCAGTTCCTCCACGAGCTGGTCGAGCGCACGGGCGTGCGCCTCCTCATCGACGTCGCCAACCTCCACACGAACCACGTCAACCGCGGCGAGGACCCGGCCAAGGCCCTGGACGAGCTGCCGGTCGAGGCCATCGCGTACGTCCATGTCGCGGGCGGCTTCGAGCGGGACGGCGTCTGGCACGACAGCCACGCGCACCCGGTCCCCGAGCCGGTCCTCGCGATCCTGTCGGACCTGGCCTCACGGGTGTCCCCGCCGGGCGTCCTCCTTGAGCGGGACGAGAACTTCCCGGCGCCGCGGGAGCTGGAGCGGGAGCTGGACGCGATACGGGAGAGGGTGCGGACGAAGGCACCGGTCGCCGGTGAGTGCGTCACCGTCACGGCGAAGGCCGCCGATGGAGCCGCCACCGCCACGGAGTCGGCCCGCCAGCGTCTCGCCCTCGCGCAGACCGCGCTCCTGTCCGCGCTCGTCGCGGGGACGCCCGCGCCCGAAGGGTTCGACCGGGCCCGGCTGACCGTGCAGAGCCGGGCGCTGACCGGCAAGCGGGCGGACGTCGTGGCGAAGGTGGCGCCCGAGCTGCCCGAGATTCTCGGCAAGGCCTACCGCGCCGAGTTCTCCTCCTACGCCCAGGCCCGGCCGATGTCCGGCGGATACCGTCGTGACGCGCTGGACTTCGCCGAGCGGCTGCTGCTCGCCGGGCAGCCCGAGAACGCGGAAGCGCGCGGCCGGCTCACCCAGTGGTGGCTGGAGCGGTCCGGACCCGCGCCGCTGGACGCGCGGCCAGTCACACGATGGCTGAGGGCGGCGCGCTTCGCGCTGCGACGAGGATAGGGGGCGGCTGCCGTGGAGATCCTGTCCATCTGTTTCGCCCTACTGGTCGCGGCCTCGTCGGCCGGTCTCCTCGTCGGCGTCTCCCGCATCCGACAGGCCGCGCCCGCGCAGCCCGACGCACGGCACGGCGCCGTGTTCGACCCCCTGGAGGCAGCCTTCCTCGCGGGCGGACCCGGCCGGGTCGCCGACGCCGCCATCGCGGCCCTGCACGAGGACGGGCGCCTGGTCGTGGCATTCCCCGGCATCGTCGCCATCCAGTCGACCGAGGTCCGCAACCCGGTGGAGGACGCGGTGCTCCAGGCCCAGGCCTCGGCACCGAGCAGCGCCCTGCACTGGCTGCGCATCGGCGTGATGCGCAGCCCCGCCGTCCAGGCACTCGGCGACACCCTGGCCCGGCGCGGCCTGATGGTGCGGCCCGAGGCCCTGGACCGCCTGCGGCGCCAAAAGATCCGGCACAACGCCCTGATCTTCACCGGGTTCTTCCTCGTCATCGGCGTCATCGCCGTCGAGGACGGCGACGGCCCCTCATGGGACCCCGTCAGCACGTCGACGATCCTCCTGATCGCGGCCTGGCTGAGCGGCGCCCTGATCGGCCAGCTCTGCAGCCGCGCCACCCGCACCAGGTTGACCGCCACGGGCCGTACCGCCCTCGCGGAGTACCGCGCCGCGGGCGCGCACCTGTCCGGCGCGGCGCACCGCGTGGCGGTGGAAGGCCTGGTCGGCGTGCTCGCCCCCGACCTGCGCGCACAGCTGCAGGCCGCGCACCGCGTCCGGCCGGGGCGCACGTCGGGGACATCCTCGTCGTACGCGAGCTCCGGGACCACCATCGCGTGGTGCGGGGGCGGCGGAGGCAGCTCGGCGTGCGGCGGCTCCAGCTGCGGGGGTTCCGGCGGCGGGGGCTGCGGCGGAGGCGGAAGCAGCGGCGGCGGCTCCTCCTGCG
>NZ_BAAAUG010000162.1:0-68569 GCF_039533825.1 Streptomyces rectiviolaceus | reverse complement strand
GTGGGGGCGGCGGGGGCGGTGGTGGCTGCGGGGGCGGAGGCGGGGGTGGCAGTTCCTAGCCCTAGGTCGGCAGTTCCCGGCCCTGCCGCGGGAACAGCGCCCGCCCGCATCCCATGCCCCTCGCCCGTACGGCAGTTGACGTACTCCGGGCGGTAACCCGCAAGAGCCTCCCCGTGGCGCACTAACGTGCGGCGGTGCAACAGGAGGCTTCATGCGATCCATCAACGGCACCGGCCTCATCGTCGCGGGGCTCGTCGCGACGCTGGCCGCGCTGCTCTTCCCCGTCTGGTCGTACGAGGACAGGTCGGGCACCGGCCTGGACAGACTCAACGCGGAGACCGTGTCGACGGAGTTCGGCCCGCTCTCCGCGCTCGACCGGGACTTCATCACCAAGGTGCGGCTCGCGGGCCTCTGGGAGCTCCCCGCCGGGCAGCAGGCCGAGGCGCGCGGCACCTCCAAGGCCGTCCAGACCGCGGGCGAGCATCTCGTCGAGGGCCATACGTTCCTGGACGCGCGGGTACGCGAGGTGGCGACGCGGCTCAATCTGGAGCTGCCCAACCAGCCGACCTCGCAGCAGCGGGGCTGGCTCGACGAGATGAGCGACGCGCACGGCGACGCGTACGACGAGAAGTTCGCCAACATCCTGCGCGCCGCCCACGGCAAGGTCTTCTCGGTGGTCGCCGAGGTCCGCGCGACCACCCGCAACTCGCTGGTGCGCACGCTCGCCGACGACGCGAACACGACGGTCCTCGACCACATCACGGTCCTGGAGGACACAGGCCTCGTCGACTTCGACGATCTGGCGCGCGACGCGGCGTCGACCGCCCCCGACCCGGTGACCCGCTCCCCCGCGCCGCCGGGCCCGACCAAGTCCCCGGATCCGGCGCCCCCGGTCTCCCCGTCCCCCACGTTCTCGCTGCCTCCGCCGGCGTCCCGCCCGAAGCCCACGGAGACCGAGAAGCCCAAGAAGGACGAGAAGGACGAGACGGGCAAGAAGGTGAAGGACAAACCCCGCAGCCAAGCGGAACGTTACGTACCCGCGACCCCTCGTCCGCATGCTGCATAACCCATGGCGCCGCCCCCGCTCCCTCGCATACAACACCGGCATGTTCTGGCTTCCCCTCCTTCTCGTGGCCTGGGTCGCGACGGGTCTGTCCTGCGGCCGGCTCTGTCTCGCCGCCTACCGCGCCGCCCCGCACGGCGTGGCCCCGGGGCATCGCCGTGAACTGACGCTCTACGAAGCCGCGTTCCTCTCCGGCGGCCCCGCACGCGTCACCGACCTCACCCTGGTGTCGATGGCCCGCACCCGGCGGCTGCTGCTCGCCCACACCGGCTGGGCGACGGTCGTCGACCCGGTGGGCGGCGACGACATGGAGCGTTCCGTGCTCGGCGCGATAGGGCCGGAAGGACAGTCGCCGATAGCGCCGGTGCGCCGGGCGGCGGCAGGCACCGACGCGATGCGCGCCCTCGCCGACCGTCTCGTCACCGCGGGCCTCGCCCTGCCGGACGGCGCCTGGTCAGGGGTCGCGGGCGCGGTCCGGCAGGTGCGGACGGCCGCGGCCGCGGTGGTCGCGCTGGGGTCCATCGCCCTGCTGATGCCCACCCAGGAACCGCCGGGAGAGGTGCCCGTGGCGCTCTGGTTCGCGCTGCCCCTTGTCCTGAACGCAAGCTGCCTCGCCGTCGCCCGCTTCGAGATCCACCCCTACCCCCGCTGGGCCTCGCCCGCGGGCCAGCTCCTCCTGAGCGCGCTCCCCACGCGCGGCGGCTCCGACCTCACCGCCGTCGCCGTACGCGGCACACGCGCCCTCGCCGACCCGGAGCTGCGTGCGGCGTTCGCGCACCGGGATACGGCGCATCGGGGTCATTGAGCCCGACACGCCCGACACCGGCAAGGCGGTGCTTTACTTCGCCTATTACCAAACGAATCATCCCTTTTGTTCGAGCAACGCACGGCCGAATGAAGGGATGAAGAGCGATGAGAGCAGCAGCCGCCCTCTACGGAACCGCCGGATCCTTGGTCCTGACCGCACTCGTCGCCGCCCCCACGGGAAGCGCGTCCGCGGCCGACACCGCCCCCTACCCGGAAGCACGCGGCACCCTCGTCGCGGCCCAGCGGGCCAAGGCGGCCGGTGTCCGCTTCGGTGCCTGCCCCGCCGCGGAGGGCCTACCCCCCTCGATCAGATGCGGCACCGTCTCGGTACCGCTCGACTACGCCCGCCCGGACGGCAAGCAGATCAAACTGACCGTCAGCCGCACCAAGGCCACGGAGAAGGCCGAGCCGCGGCGGGGCAAGGCCGTCAAGCGCCAGGGCGCCCTCGTGTTCAACCCGGGCGGTCCCGGCGGGTCCGGCATGTACTTCCCGATGGTCGGCCTGCTCCCCGAGTGGAAGCGCATCGCGGCGGCCTACGACCTCGTCGGCTATGCCCCGCGCGGTGTCGGCCGCTCGGCCCCGATCTCCTGCCAGGACCCGAAGCAGTTCGCCAAGGCGCCGACGCAGGCTCCGACCCACCCCGACACCGCGTACAAGCTGAAGCGCGTCAAGCAGGCGAAGGCGTACGCGGAGGGCTGCGTAGAGCGCTCCGGGGAGGGCGTGCGGCACTACACGAGCCTGAACAACGCCCGTGACCTGGATGTGCTGCGGGCGGCGCTCGGCGAGAAGAAGCTGACCTTCATGGGCGCCTCGTACGGCACCTACTTCGGCGCCGTGTACGCCTCGCTCTTCCCCTCGCACGTGCGCCGCATGGTGTTCGACTCGGCGGTCAACCCCGACCCCGCGCAGATCTGGTACCGCAACAACCTCGACCAGTCCGCGGCGTTCGAGCACCGCTGGGGCGACTTCCGCACGTGGGTGGCCAAGCACGACAAGACGTACCACCTGGGCAAGACGCCCGACGCGGTCATGCGGAGCTACGAGAAGGTGCGCGACAAGCTGGCGGCCAAGCCCGCGGGCGGCAAGGTCGGCCCCGGCCAGCTGCAGTCGGCGTACCTCCAGGCCGGGTACTACGACGACTACTGGCCGACGCGGGCCTCGGCGCTCTCGGCGTATCTGAAGGGCAACCCGAAGCCGCTGATCGAGCAGGCCGGGCCCGAGCCGAAGGCGGCCAAGGAGCAGGAGAACGGCAACGCGGTCTACACGGCGGTGGAGTGCAACGACGCGCCCTGGCCGACGGACTTCAAGACCTGGAACCGCGACAACTCACTCCTGGCGCGCACCGCTCCCTTCGAGACCTGGGACAACGCCTGGATGAACCTGCCGTGCGCCTACTGGCCCGCGCCCCGGCAGCGTCCCCTCGACGTCGGCACCGATGAGGGCGAGCTCGCCCCGACGCTGATCCTGGCCGCGGAGCGGGACGCGGCGACCCCGTACGAGGGCGCGCAGGAGCTGAACCGCAGGCTGCGGGGTTCGGTCCTCGTGACCGAGCGGGACGCGGGTACGCACGGCATCGGCGGCGGCCCCAACAAGTGCGTCAACGGTCACATGGAGGCCTATCTCCTGGAGGGCAGGCTCCCCGTGCGGCGCGCGGCGTGCGCGCCGCACAAGGAGCCCGAGCCGCTGTCCGGCGCGCGGGCTGCGGCTCTTCCCAAGGAGCACTAGGAACCGGCTACAGCGCGCCGAGCCGCTCCAGCGGGAACGGCGGCTGGGCCAGCGGGCGTACCGCGAGCCGGGTCAGCGGCAGGGCGTTGTCGTCGCCCGCCGTGCGGTTGGCGTGCAGGACGCCGCAGTGGGTGCAGCGGTGGACGAGGACCCACTCGCCGTCTCCGCGTACGGAGATGGCGAGGGGTTCCATCCGGGCGCCGCAGTCCGCGGCCCGATCGCCCGGGGTGTCGTCGAGATGACGGCTCCACAGGCAGTTCGGGCAGTGGTTGCGGTGGTCGGTGCCTGGGGCGGTCATCGATACGTCGAGACCGCACTGGAGGCAGCGGAAGGACTGGGCGCGAGCTTCAGTGCGCGCCCGCCTGGAGGTGTTGCGAGACATGGTGAGGTTGACTCCTGAGCAATGCGGAAGTGGCTGGACTCGAGCTGTTCCGCAGGGCCCTGGGCATACACGCACCATCTTTCGTTCTCGGCTTCGACCTCTCGATGAAACGCTCACCGGGCGGGCACGGCAACCGAATTAACTAGGCGAGGCCCGCCACGAGCTCGGCCACCGACTTGCGGCGGCCGGTGTAGAACGGCACCTCTTCGCGGACGTGCATGCGGGCCTCGGAGGCGCGCAGGTGCCGCATGAGGTCGACGATGCGGTACAGCTCGTCGGCCTCGAAGGCGAGCAGCCACTCGTAGTCACCGAGCGAGAACGAGGCGACCGTGTTGGCGCGCACGTCGGGGTAGCCGCGGGCCATCTTGCCGTGGTCGGCGAGCATGCGGCGGCGGTCCTCGTCGGGCAGCAGGTACCAGTCGTAGGAGCGCACGAAGGGGTAGACGCTGATGTAGTTGCGCGGCGTCTCGTCGGCCAGGAAGGCCGGGATGTGCGACTTGTTGAACTCGGCGGGGCGGTGCAGCGCCATGTTCGACCAGACCGGCTCCAGGGCGCGGCCCAGCTTGGTGCGCCGGAAGAGGTTGTAGGCCTCCTGCAGCTCGTCGGCCGTCTCTGCGTGCCACCAGATCATGACGTCGGCGTCGGCGCGGAGCCCCGACACGTCGTACGTGCCGCGGACGGTGATGTCCTTGGCGGCGAGCTGGTCGAACAGCTCCTGGACCTCGTCGGCGTAGCCGGCGCGGTCCTCGGGCAGCACGTCCCGAAGCTTGAAGACGGACCACAGCGTGTAGCGGATGACCTCGTTGAGGTCCTTGGCCTTCTTGCCCGCGTTCGGGCTCTTGGCGGGGGCGTCGTCACTCATGGTCCTATTCTCCTCCGCCGCCGTGCAGGCTCTGCACCGGGTTGGCGGTGAGGTCCTGCACACCGGCCAGATCGCCACCCAGCTGGTCGACGGCCGCGTACGCGCTCGCGACGCACGCGGGGATGCCCACGCCGTCGTACGCCGCTCCGCACACGGCGAGGCCGGGCAGCTTGCTCACGTGCTCGCGGACGCGGGCCACGCGCGCGTGGTGGCCGACGGGGTACTGCGGAAGGCCGTCGTGCCAGCGGGTGACGCGGGTGGCGACGGGCTCGGCGTCAAGGCCGGTGGCCGCGCGCAGGTCGCGCCGGGAGAGGGCGATGAGGTCGGCGTCCTCGCGCCCCAGGATCTCCGTCTCCCCGTACCGCCCCACGGACGTGCGCAGAACCAGCAGGTCAGGGTCTTCCTCGGCGATCCAGCCCCATTTGCGCGACGCGAAGGTGGAGGCCTTGATGGTGTGCCCGTCGACGGGCGGCACGAGAAAACCGCTGCCTTCGGGGAGGTCGGTTTCGCTGCGGCGGTAGGCGAGGGTCATCAGGGCCATGGAGGCGTACTCGACGGACGCGAGCTCGGCTGCGGCGGCGGGCGCCTCGACGCCGAGCAGCGCGGCGGCGGCGTAGGCGGGCACGGCGACGACCACGGCATCGGCGTCGATGGTCTGCTCGGCGGTGCTCACCTGCCAGCCCTGCGGGGTGCGCCGCAGCTCGGTGACCGGCGTACCCGTGCGGATCTCACCGCCACGCGCGCGTACCGAATCGGCGACGGCGAGCGGGAGTTGGCCGACGCCGCCCTCGATGCCCATGAAGACGGGGCCCGTCTGCTGGTTCTTGGCGGCGCGGGCCTGGATGTCGCGGACGCCCTCCGTGAGCGAGGCGTGCGTGCGGGCGGCCTCGAAGAGCTGCGGGACGGCCGATCGCATCGAGATGCGGTACGCGTCCCCCGCGTACACCCCGCCGAGCAGCGGCTCCACGAGGCGGTCGACGACCTCGCGGCCGAGGCGCGCGGCCACGTACTCACCTACCGCGACATCGTCCCCGACCTCGGTGGGCGGCAGTTCACGGTCCCGCTCGATGCGCCGCAGGCCTTCGTCGGAGAGCACCCCGGAGAGGGCCGAGGCGTCGCCGGGTACGCCCATGACGTGGCCCTTGGGCATCGGGCGCAGGGCGCCGCGGGTCCAGATCGCCGCGGTCGCCGTGGCGGGCGGCTGCAGCCGGTCGGCGAGGCCCACCTCGCGGGCGAGGGCGACGGCCTCCGGGCGGCGGGCCAGCATCGACTCGGCGCCGAGGTCGACGCGGACGCCCTCGATCTCGCCGGGGAGCAGCTTGCCGCCGAGCCGGTCGGAGGCCTCCAGGACGGTCACACGGGCTCCGGTGTCGAGCAATCGGTGGGCGGCGGCCAGTCCGGCGATCCCGCCGCCGATGACAACGACATGGCCCGTACGTGTGTCCGTTTCGCGCATGCCTCCACTCTACGAGCCGCGCTGTACGAGCCGCGCGAGTCCCGACCGTGACCCCATCGGGACCGATCGGCAACCATCGTTTCGCACCTGCCCGGCGTCAAAGGAGCACCAGTCACCACGACTCTCGGGGGTACGTCGAGATGCAGGCGTCCAGCACGTACAGGCACCGCACATCAAGGCACCGCACCGTCCAGGCACTCTCGGCCGTTCTGCTCGCGGCCGCCCTCGCGCTCACCGGGTGCAGCGCGGGCGGCGACAGCGATGGCGGCGGTGACAGCGACAAGGCGGCGGGCGCCGCGCGGGAGGACGCCGCCGCGTCCGGCGACCAGGACGACAAGGGGATGGGCGGCGGCAGCCAGGCGGACAAGTCCGGCAAGAAGAAGCCGCCCGAGCTCGTCGGCACGCACATCATCCGCACCGCCACCCTGACCGTCCGCGTGAAGGACGTGCCGAAGGCCCTGGACAAGGCGCGCGCGGCGGCCACCGACGCGGGCGGTGTCGTCGGCGACGAGACCACGGACCGCGACGGCCGCGGCCACGAACGCTCCCGCATCGTGCTGCGCGTCCCGCAGGACCAGTACGACGAGGTCCTCACGTCCCTGGAGGGCACGGGCAAGCTGATCGAGCGCAAGGCCAAGGCACAGGACGTCACCGAGCAGGTCGTCGACGTGGAGAGCCGCATCAAGTCGCAGCGGGCGAGCGTGGCGCGCGTGCGGGAGCTGATGGACAAGGCGACGAAGCTGAGCGATGTCGTCACCCTGGAAGGGGAGTTGAGCAGCCGCCAGTCCGAACTGGAGGCGCTGCTCGCACAGCAGTCCTCACTCAAGGACCGTACGAGCATGTCCACCATCACGCTCTCGCTCAGCGAGACGGCCGTGAAGAAGGCGGACGCGGGCGATGACGACCCGACGTTCGTGGACGCGCTGTCCGGCGGCTGGAGCGCCTTCGTGACGATGCTGCGGTGGCTGGCGGTCGCCCTGGGCGCGGTCCTGCCGTTCGTGGCGGTGGCGGCGCTCCTGTTCCTGCTGTGGCAGCGCCTGGTGCGGCCCCGGCTGCCGCGGCGGCCCGCGGTGGCGGCGGCACCGGCCGCACCGGCGCGCGAGGGCGACGACGACTAGCGGTCCTTCAACTGCCGCCGCGTCGTAGCGTGTCCGTATGAGTAGCGCGAGAGAGCGACTGGTGGTCATCGGAGGCGATGCGGCGGGCATGTCCGCCGCATCGCAGGCACGCAGGCTCAAGGGCCCGGACGAGCTGGAGATCGTCGCGTTCGAGCGCGGCCACTTCACCTCGTACTCGGCCTGCGGCATCCCCTACTGGGTCGGCGGCGACGTCCCTTCGCGGGACGAGCTGATCGCGCGTACGCCCGAGGAACACCGGGAGCGCGACATCGACCTGCGGATGCGTACGGAGGTCACGGAGATCGACGTCGAGGGCGGCCGGGTCCACGCGCGGGACCTGGAGTCCGGGACCGAGGCCTGGACGTCGTACGACAAGCTCGTGATCGGCACCGGCGCCCGCCCGGTCCGCCCGTCGCTGCCCGGAATCGACGCCCCCGGCGTGCACGGGGTGCAGACCCTGGACGACGGCCAGGCGCTCCTGGACACGCTGGCCCGCACGCCGGGCCGCAGGGCGGTCGTGATCGGCGCGGGCTACATCGGCGTCGAGATGGCCGAGGCACTGATCCAGCGCCGCTACGAGGTCACGGTCGTCAACCGCGGCGCGGAGCCGATGTCGACGCTCGACCCGGACATGGGCCGCCTCGTCCATGACGCGATGTCCGGCATGGGCATCGAGATGGTGAACGACGCCGAGGTCACCAAGATCCTCACCGGTGACGACGGCCGGGTCAGGGCGGTGGCCACCGAGGACGCGGAGTATCCGGCGGACGTGGTGGTGCTCGGCATCGGCGTGCGCCCCGAGACCGGGCTCGCGCAGGCGGCGGGGCTGCCGCTCGGCGAGCACGGCGGGCTGCTCACGGATCTCGCGATGCGGGTGCGCGGGCACGACAACATCTGGGCGGGCGGCGACTGCGTCGAGGTCCTCGACCTGGTCTCGGGCCGCGAGCGCCACATCGCACTCGGCACCCACGCCAACAAGCACGGCCAGGTCATCGGCTCGAACGTGGGCGGGAGTTACGCGACCTTCCCCGGTGTCGTCGGCACGGCCGTCAGCAAGGTCTGCGACCTGGAGATCGCCCGCACGGGCCTGCGCGAGAAGGAGGCACGGTCGGCCGGCCTGCAGTTCACGTCGGTGACCATCGAGTCGACGAGCCGCGCCGGCTACTACCCCGGTGCGGCCGTGATGACCGTGAAGATGCTCGCCGAGCGCCTCACGGGACGGCTGCTCGGCGTCCAGATCGTCGGCCGCGAGGGCGCGGCCAAGCGCGTCGACATCGCGGCCGTGGCCCTGACGGCCCGGATGACGGTGGACCAGATGACCGCGCTCGACCTCGGCTACGCACCGCCGTTCTCGCCGGTGTGGGACCCGGTCCTGGTGGCGGCGCGCAAGGCGGTTGCGGCGGTGCGGTCGGCGGGCTAGGTTCGCCGCCGCACCCGCCGCACCCGTCACATTCAGGCGAGATTTTCAGCCAACTACGAGCCAGCTACGAACCGACTACGAACCGGCTCCGTCAGCGAGCGGTCCGCGTGTGGACATGCTCCACGAGCCGCGTCAGCGCCTCGGGGTCCGTGGACGGCAGGACGCCGTGACCGAGGTTGAAGATGTGCCCTTCAAGGCCGGCCGCGGCGTCCAGGACCTCGTCCGCCTTGGCCTCGATCGCCTCTCGCGTGGAGAAGAGGACCGCCGGGTCGATGTTGCCCTGCAGCGCCTTGCCGGGACCGACCCGCGAGGCGGCCTCGTCCATCGGGACACGCCAGTCGACGCCCACCACGTCGGCGCCCGCCTCGCCCATCAGACCGAGCAGTTCGCCCGTACCGACACCGAAGTGGATGCGCGGCACGCCGTACGAGGCCACCGCGTCGAAGACCTTCCGCGACGCGGGCATCACGGAGCGCCGGTAGTCGGCGGGTGCAAGGGCGCCCACCCACGAGTCGAAGAGCTGCACGGCGCTCGCGCCCGCCTCGATCTGCACCTTCAGGAAGGCGCCGGTGATCTCCGCGAGCCGGTCGAGCAGATCGGCCCACAGCTGCGGGTCGCCGTACATGAGCGCCTTGGTGTGCTCGTGATTACGGCTCGGACCGCCCTCGACCAGGTAACTCGCGAGAGTGAAAGGCGCACCGGCGAATCCGATGAGCGGGGTCGACCCCAGCTCGGCCGTCAGCATGCCGATCGCCTGCGTCACGTAGCCCACGTCGTCCGGCGTCAGGTCCCGCAGCTGGGCGAGGTCGGCGCGCGAGCGGATGGGGTTGGCGACGACCGGGCCGATGCCCGGCTTGATGTCGAGGTCGATGCCGATGGCCTTGAGGGGGACGACGATGTCGCTGAAGTAGATCGCGGCGTCGACCTTGTGGCGGCGCACGGGCTGCAGCGTGATCTCCGTGACCAGCTCAGGCATCATGCAGGACTCCAGCATGGCCGTGCCCTCGCGCACCTTGCGGTACTCGGGAAGTGAGCGCCCCGCCTGCCGCATGAACCAGACCGGCGTGTGCGGCACGGGCTCGCGCCTGCAGGCCTTCATGAAAGCGGAGTCGTACGTCGCTGCGTTCTGCCGGCCCGCGGGGCTCTGGCTGTTGTTGGCACTCACGCGGAAAGTCTCGCACGCGCCCGTGCACCCCCCGCCCCGAGGGACACCCTGCCTTGACCGGGGCCCCTCTCACGGGTGTCTCTCCCTGCGCGAAGCCGCCGTTCCCCTTAATCTTCCCCGCATGGCTGCGGCTCAGGGACAACGGTCGGACGGCGCTGGCGAGATGGAAAGTACGGAGGGGAAGGTGGCGGAATCGGCTCCGTTGCCCTTTCGCGCGGCGGTCGAGGCGCTGCGCGGGGCACGGCTTCGGCCTGAGATCGAGATCGACCCGACGCGGCCGCCGCAGCGCCTGGCCCCGCATGCGTACGCCCTGGAGGCGGCGGTGGTCGACGGCGACGAGGACCTCGCGGACGGACGTCTCGTGCTGCTGCACGATCCGGCGGGGCACGACGCCTGGCAGGGCACCTTCCGCCTTGTCACGCTCGTACGGGCGGAGTTGGAGGCGGAGATGGCGGCGGATCCGCTGCTGCCCGAGGTCTGCTGGTCCTGGCTGACGGGTGCGCTGCAGGCGCGCGGCCTTGCCTGCGGGGAGCCGAGCGGCACGGTCACGCGCGCGGGCTCGCACTACTTCGGCGGCCTCTCCGAGCGGCCGCCCGCGTCGCAGATCGAGATCCGGGCTTCGTGGACGCCGCGCGAGGGCCCCGGCGGGGTGCCGGACACGGCGGCGCATCTCGCGGCCTGGTGCGATCTGCTCTGCCAGGTGGCGGGGCTGCCGCCGGCGAACCAGGGGCACGGCGACGGGTCCGTGGTGTCGCTGCCGCAGCGGCGGGGGCCACAGACTCCGTGACCGAGGGGACGGCGGGGCGGCGGGGGCCGGGGACGGCGGGGGCTCCGACCGGAGGGTGAGAAGACCGATTCTGAACGACTGCGATTCGGGTTGATCTTCGGATGATCGATCGCGTGTCCGAATCGCCCGAATTGTTACTCACCAAATCGTGATCATTCTCTAAAGGCGGGCGGGTTTGGTGCCGAAGAGGTTGGTGACCTTGAAAGCACGGTTCGTCCCGGCTTCATCCCCGAGCCGGTTCAGTCCCGCACCCCAGGAGGCCTGGTGTCCGTTCTCCTCGAGCAGCCCGCAAGCCTGGTCGCCTACCGCCCGAACAAGCCGACCGCCATGGTCGTCGTGGCCGACCCACGCGTCCGCTCCACCGTCACCCGCCACCTGTGGGCCCTCGGTGTACGCGACGTGATCGAGGCCTCGTCGATCGCGGAGGCTCGTCCCCGCATCGGCAACCCTCGTGACATCTGCGTCGCAGATGTCCACCTCCCCGACGGCTCCGGCCTGACGCTCCTCTCAGAAACCCGCGCGGCGGGCTGGCCGAACGGCCTCGCCCTCTCCGCCGCCGATGACATCGGCGCCGTACGCAACGCCCTCGCGGGCGGCGTCAAGGGCTATGTCGTCACCGGCACCCGCAACAACGTCGGTCTCCCCACCCGCCCCGGCGCCGCGCCCATCGGTTCGGCCGCCGCCCGAATGCACCGCCGCCCGCCGGGCGCCCCCAGCCACCCCGGTGGCTACCGCGAGCTGTCCGGCCGTGAGGTGGAGGTTCTCCGCCTGGTCGCCGAGGGCCAGTCGAACAAGGCCATCGGCGTCTCGATGGGGCTCTCCGCCCTGACCGTGAAGAGCCACCTCGCCCGGATCGCACGCAAGCTCGGCACGGGTGACCGGGCCGGGATGGTAGCCGTGGCCCTGCGCACCGGAATCATCCACTGACTCATTTACAACCCTCGCGCGCCCGTCGACGGAACGTTCCGTCGACGGGCGCTGTGCATACACAGATACCCTTGACAGGTGACCGACGCCCAAGAGACCGCAGCAGACAGTTCACTGCGAACCACCGGAGGCGGCCCTCCGGACGACGTCGAAACGGCGCCGATCCCTTTGGACGAGCCGCGTGATGGAATCCCTCCGGTGGTCGCCGACGAAACCTCGCTCGCCGAGGTGATCGCCGCTTTCGCGGCAGGCAGTGGCCCCGTGGCCGTGGACGCCGAACGTGCGTCCGGCTATCGGTACGGCCAGCGTGCCTACCTCGTGCAGCTGCGCCGTGAAGGCGCGGGCAGCACCTTGATCGACCCCGTCGCGTGCCCCGACCTCTCGGGGCTCGGCGAGGCGATCGCCGGTGCGGAGTGGGTGCTGCACGCTGCCACGCAGGACCTGCCCTGCCTGCGCGAAATAGGCATGATCCCCACCAGCATCTTCGACACGGAACTCGCCGGGCGCCTCGCCGGTTTCCCCCGGGTCGGCCTCGGCGCGATGGTCGAGGGTGTCCTCGGCTTCGTCCTGGAGAAGGGGCACTCCGCCGTCGACTGGTCGACGCGCCCGCTGCCCGACCCCTGGCTTCGCTACGCGGCGCTCGACGTCGAGCTGCTCGTGGACCTGCGGGACGCGCTGGAGAAGGAGCTCGACCGGCAGGGCAAGCTGGAGTGGGCTCGCGAGGAGTTCGACGCGATCTCCTCCGCGCCGCCTCCGCCACCCCGCGTGGATCCCTGGCGGCGTACGTCCGGCATGCACAAGGTGCGGCGGCGCCGTCAGATGGCGGTCGTACGCGAGCTGTGGACCGCGCGCGACAAGGTGGCCCAGCGGCGTGACGTGTCGCCGGGCAAGGTGCTCAGTGACGGCGCGATCGTGGAGGCGGCGCTGGGTCTTCCGCCCAATGTGCACGCCTTGGCCGCCCTCCCCGGCTTCGGGCATCGCATGGGCCGCCGTCAGCTGGAGCAGTGGCAGGCCGCGGTGGACCGGGCCAAGGCCGTGCCCGACGCCGAGCTTCCGCAGCCCGGGCAGGCCGTTTCCGGGCCTCCGCCGCCCCGCTCCTGGGCGGACCGCGACCCGGCTGCCGCGGCACGCCTCTCGGCTGCGCGGGCCGCGGTCTCGGCGCTGGCCGAGGAGTTGAACATGCCTCAGGAGAACTTGATCACTCCGGACACGGTACGAAGGGTCTGCTGGGAGCCGCCGGCTCAGGTGGACGCGGATTCCGTTTCGGCCGCGTTGGCCGCGCATGGCGCGCGGCGGTGGCAGATCCAACAGGTCACCCCGTCCCTGATCACAGCCCTAACCACCGACTGACCCCCGACCCCACCGCGCGGGCCTGCCCCACCGCACGGGCCCGCCCCACCGCACGGGCCCGCCCCGCCACGCGGGCCCGCCCCGCCGCTTCGCGGCGGATCTTCCCCACCCACCCACCCGTTTACCCCGCAGTGCGGGGTGAGGGGGCGGGTGGGTGGATTGCGTTGGGGGCGGGGGCAGCGGCGGGGCGGGCGGGCGTGAGCTGATCGCTGCGGGGCAACCGGGCGAGTGGGCGGGACAGAAGCGCGCCCACCGGCCCGCAGAGGACCCCGGAGCGGTGAAATCGCGGCGGGCCGACCGCTGCGGGGCAATCGGGTGGGTGGGTGGGAAAGACACGCCGCGAACGGCGGGACAGAAGCACGCCTACCAGCCCGCAAAGGACCCCGAAGCGGTGAAATCGGCGCGGGCCGACCGCCGCGGGGCAATCGGGCGGGTGGGCGGGAAAGACACGCCGCGAACGGCGGGACAGAAGCACGCCTACCAGCCCGCAAAGGACCCCGAAGCGGTGAAATCGGCGCGGGCCGACCGCCGCGGGGCAATCGGGCGGGTGGGTGGGAAAGGCACGCCGCGAGCAGCGGGACAGGAGCGCGGCGCCCACCCGCCCGCAGAGGACGCCGGAACGGTGAAATCGCGGCGGTGCCGACCGCTGCGGGGCAATCGGGCGGGTGGGTGGGAAAGGCACGCCGCGAGCGGCGGGACAGGAACGCGCCCACCGGCCCGCAGAGGACCCCGGAGCGGTGCCACCCGGCCCCTTGGCGCCCCCGCCCGGAAGAAGTGTGACCTTCGCCTCCCCGAGGCGGGACTGGGCAGCCTAGTTACCGGCAAGTAGCATGGGGTGCGGAAGCGCGCCGGCAGGCGCACCCGCACCCTGGAGGAGAGCCATCGTGCCTCGTACCGTCAGGGACGTCGTCTTCGTTGATGGCGTCCGCACCCCGTTCGGCAAGGCGGGACCGAAGGGCATCTACCACGAGACCCGTGCGGATGACCTCATCGTGAAGGCCATCCGGGAGCTCCTTCGCCGCAACCCGGCCCTCGACCCCGCCAAGATCGACGAGGTCGCCATCGCCGCGACCACGCAGATCGGCGACCAGGGTCTGACGCTGGGCCGCACCGCCGGGATCCTGGCCGGGCTTCCGCAGTCCGTGCCGGGCTACTCGATCGACCGCATGTGTGCGGGCGCGCTGACCGCCGTGACGGCGACGGCGGGCTCCATCGCGTTCGGCGCGTACGACGCCGTCATCGCCGGTGGTGTCGAGCACATGGGCCGCCACCCCATGGGCGAGGGCGTCGACCCGAACCCGCGGTTCGTGAGCGAGAAGCTCGTCGACGAGTCCGCCCTGTTCATGGGCATGACCGCCGAGAACCTGCACGACCGGTATCCCACGATCACCAAGCAGCGCACCGACGAGTACGCCGTGCGCTCGCAGGAGAAGGCCGCCAAGGCGTACGCCGACGGCAAGATCCAGCAGGACCTCGTGCCCGTCTCCGTACGGCGCACCAACGAGGAAGCCGGTGAGACCGGTTGGGGGCTCGCCACCGCCGATGAGCCGATGCGGCCGGGTACGACGCTGGAGAACCTCGCCGGGCTGAAGACGCCGTTCCGTACGCACGGCCGCGTCACCGCAGGCAACGCCGCGGGCCTCAACGACGGCGCCACGGCGTCGATCATCGCCTCCGAGGACTTCGCCCGCGAGAACAACCTGCCGGTCAAGATGCGGCTCGTCTCGTACGCCTTTGTCGGTGTTGAGCCCGAGGTCATGGGCTACGGGCCGATCCCGGCCACGGAGAAGGCGCTCGCCCAGGCGGGGCTGAGCATCTCCGACATCGGTCTCTTCGAGATCAATGAGGCCTTCGCCGTGCAGGTGCTCGCCTTCCTGGAGCACTACGGCATCGCGGACGACGACACGCGCGTGAACCAGTACGGCGGCGCCATCGCGTACGGCCACCCCCTCGCCTCCTCCGGCGTGCGTCTGATGACGCAGCTGGCGCGGCAGTTCGAGGAGCAGCCGGACGTCCGCTACGGCCTGACGACGATGTGCGTCGGCTTCGGCATGGGCGCCACCGTCATCTGGGAGAACCCGAACCACAAGGACGCCGGAGGCGACAAGTGAGCAGCTCCACCAGCTCCACCACTGAGCTTCTGAAGGGCGCGGCCGAGCTGTTCCCGGACGAGGTCGTCACGCAGGCGCACGTACGCCACCTCGACCTGCCCGCGGGCGCCGGACGCTTCGCGCTCATCACGCTCGACAACGGCTTCGACCACACCAAGCCGACCACCTTCGGCCCGGGCTCGCTCGCGAACCTGAACGCCGCGATCGACCAGGTCGAGAAGGAGGCGGCCGAGGGCACGATCGTCGGTGTCGGTGTGACCGGCAAGCCGTTCATCTTCGCCGTCGGCGCCGACCTCAAGGGCGTCGAGATCCTCAAGCGCCACGAGGACGCGCTCGCCATCGGCAAGGGCGGCCACGAGGTCTTCAAGCGGCTCGCAACGCTCGCCGTTCCCTCCTTCGCCTACTACAACGGTGCCGCGATGGGCGGCGGTGTCGAGGTCGGTCTGCACTGCTCGTACCGCACCGTCTCCAAGGCGCTGCCCGCCTTCTCGCTGCCCGAGGTCTTCCTCGGTCTCGTACCGGGCTGGGGCGGCTGCGCGCTGCTCCCGAACCTGATCGGCGCGGACCGCGCGGTCTCGGTCATCATCGAGAACTCGCTGAACCAGAACCGCCAGCTCAAGGGCAAGCAGGTCTTCGAGCTCGGCATCGCCGACGCGCTCTTCGAGGGCGCGGACTTCCTTGAGCAGTCGCTGATCTGGACGGCTTCCGTCCTCAACGGCTCGGTCGAGGTCGTCCGTCCCGAGATCGACCGCGGCGAGGCCTGGGACGCCGCCGTCGCGCGCGGCCGTGGCATCGCGGACTCCAAGGTGCACGGCGCCGCCCCGGCCGCCTACCGCGCCCTGGAGATCATCGCGGCCGCCAAGGACGGCGACCTGCAGAAGGGCTTCGACGCGGAGGACGTCGCGCTCGCCGACCTCATCATGGGCGGCGAACTGCGCAGCGGCATCTACGCGTTCAACCTCGTCCAGAAGCGCGCCAAGCGCCCGGCCGGTGCCCCGGACAAGAACCTGGCGCGCCCGGTCACCAAGGTCGGCGTCGTCGGCGCCGGTCTGATGGCCTCGCAGCTCGCGCTGCTCTTCCTGCGCCGTCTCGAGGTCCCGGTCGTCCTCACGGACATCGACCAGGCCCGCGTCGACAAGGGTGTCGGTTACGTCCACGAGGAGATCGACAAGCTCCTCCTCAAGGGCCGCGTCAACCAGGACAAGGCGAACCGTCTGAAGGGGCTCGTCTCCGGCGTGCTCGACAAGGCCGAGGGCTTCTCCGACGCCGACTTCATCATCGAGGCCGTCTTCGAGGAGATCGGCGTCAAGCAGCAGGTGTTCGCGGAGGTGGAGGCCGTCGCTCCGGCGCACGCGATCCTCGCCACCAACACCTCCTCGCTGTCCGTCTCGGAGATGGCGTCGAAGCTGAAGCACCCCGAGCGGGTCGTCGGCTTCCACTTCTTCAACCCCGTCGCGATCCTGCCGCTCCTGGAGATCGTGCGCGGCGAGCAGACGGACGACGCCTCGCTGGCCACGGCCTTCGGTGTCGCCAAGAAGCTGAAGAAGACCGCGGTCCTGGTGAAGGACGCCCCGGCGTTCGTCGTGAACCGCATCCTCACCCGCTTCATGGGCGAGATCCAGAACGTCATCGACGAGGGCACCCCGGTCGAGGTGGCCGAGAAGGCCGTCGAGCCGCTCGGCCTGCCGATGTCGCCGCTGGTGCTCCTCGAGCTGGTCGGTCCCGCCATCGGTCTGCACGTCTCCGAGACGCTCAACCGTGCCTTCCCGGAGCGCTTCACGGTCTCCCCGAACCTCGCGGCGGTCGTGAAGGCCGGCAAGCGCGGCTTCTACGTCTACGACTCCGGCAAGCCGGAGCTGGACCCCGAGGTCGCGGCCCTCCTCAAGCAGGGCGATGTCGTCCTGACCGAGGAGCAGACCCGCGACCGCGTGCTCGACGCCGTGGCGCAGGAGATCGGCCTGATGCTCGACGAGGGTGTCGTCGCCGAGGCGCAGGACATCGACCTGTGCCTGATCACGGGCGCCGGCTGGCCCTTCCACCTGGGCGGCGTCACGCCGTACCTGGACCGGGCCGGTGTCAGCGAGCGCGTCAACGGCAAGCGGTTCCTGGCGCAGGGCGTGGCCAGCGTTCCCGCGTAACACCTGCACGTACGGCGTATACGGCGATGCCCGGCCGGCCTCTTGGCCGGCCGGGCATCTGCCGTCTGTCATCTGCCGTCTGCCGTCTGCCGTCTGTCCTCTGCCAGGACTCAGACCCGCGTCCACGCGTCCAGCGCGAGGCCCGGCTCCGCCTTCTGGCGCGCGAGCCGCAGCGTGCCGTCGAGGCCGATCGTGGCCATGACCACGCGGTCCTGCGCGTCCAGCGCCAACGCCGGTGAGCCCAGGCAGGGTTCGCCCGTCCCGGCCCACCAGACGCCCGCCTTCTCGTCCTCCGTCGGACAGGCCGCTATCACCGGGCGCCCGTCCTGGCCCCGGTGGGCGAGGACCGTGCAGTCGTGGCCCTCTATCGTCGCGCGCAGGGCCGCCATGGGGCCCGCGGCGGGGGCTCCGCCGAGGGGCCGCATGTCCTCGTCGTCGCCGCGGTGGGCGAAGACTCCCTTGCCGCGGGCGTCGGCGGCGTAGTACGTGAGGCGGTCAGGGGCCGTCTCCAGGGCCGTGCCGGAACCGGAGGCCGGGGGCAGCGCGATGTCGCCGGAGCGCGTCAGCTCGGCGCCCTGCTTCTCCTGGGTCCAGTGCAGCGTCTTGTTCTCCGCCGGGCCGAAGACCTCCACCCGGCCCGTCGAGGTGGCGACCGCCGTGATGCCGTCGAGGACCTCGCGGACCTTGAGGTCCTTCCACCCCTCCCACTTGCCGCCCTTGCCCTCACGCCGCACCCGGACGCTGTTCACCGCGTCCCGTACGAAGACGTGGACCGTGCCGGAGGCGTCCACCGCGGCGGTCGGGGCGCCGAGGTGCGGGGCGCGCTCGACGACCTTGGTGTGCGGATTGCCGAGCGAGCGCCAGTCCATGAGCGGTCGGCCCGACTGGTACTGGACGGCGTGCACGACGTCGACCTCCGTGCCGCCACCCTCCTTGGGGAGCCCTCGCAGAGCGACGAAGTGGACGTACCCGTCGGCCCCTTGGGCCAGGGTCAGGTGGGTCAGGTGCGGCGCCTCGAAGAGCTCAGGGCCCGTCCAGTCCGGGCCGCCGGGACGGGTCTCCGTCCAGCGCAGCAGGCCGTCCGCCGAGCGGGCGTACGCGGTGAGCCTGCCGTCCTTGCCGCGCAGCAGCCAGCGGCCTGTCGCGAGGGTGCCGCTCGCGACGTGATCGGCGGCGGCAGCCGTCTGGCGGGAGGGCTCCCGCTCGGGCCTGGGGGCGGACCTCAGCGGCATGACTCTGCGCCGACCTTCCTACGAGCGTGCGTCTTCTCCGGCCCTTTTAGTCTACGTTTGGCGCAAACCGCTCCTGTCCGGGGCTTGTCCGGGGCTCGGCCCCCCGTGTGCCAGGGTGACGCCATGAGAACTCTCCTCGTCGTGGACGCCGCCAATGTCGTCGGCTCGGTCCCCGACGGCTGGTGGCGCGACCGGCACGGAGCCGCCGAGCGACTGCGCGACCGACTCGTCGGGTACGCGGACGAGGGCCTGCCGGGGCATCCGGGCCCCCTGGAGATCGTCCTCGTCGTCGAGGGCGCGGCGCGCGGCGTGGAGTCCGTCGAGGGCGTACGCGTGGTCTCCGCGCCCGGCAGCGGGGACGACCGCATCGTGGAGCTGGTCGCCGAGGCCGCACCGCGACCCTGCCTTGTCATCACCGCCGACCGGGAACTCCGCGGCCGCGTCGGCGAGTTGGGTGCCCAGTGCCTGGGCCCGCGCTCGGTGCGTCAGCCCGGGGCCGAGCGGGACCGGCCGTCGCCGGAGCGCGAGTAGAGCACCGCGCCCTCCACCGTCGCCACCGGCTCGTAGCCCGCCGCGAGGATCCGCCGCAGCGAGGGCACCCGCTGCGGCGCGAAGGGCTTGCCACGGGAGTCGTCCACGATCAGCGCGGGCGGACCGGCCGCGAGCTCACCGCGGAAGACCGGCCAGACGCCGTCCACCGCGTACTTCTCGCCCACCTGAGGGCCGTTTCGGCCGCCGCTGTAGTTGGTCAGGAGCCCCGCCGTGAGGTAGCGGCTCGCGGGGGCGCGGTCGGCCAGCCAGTACGTCTCGGGGTGTATGCCCCACACCAGGACCCGATCCGCCGGTGATGTGCGCGCCCGGACCTCGCCCGCGATCCGCTCCGCGTGCGCGAGCTCGGGGCGCGGCGCCAGCATCCCCCAGGTCAGGAAGAGCGCGCACGCCCCTGCCGAAACCGACACCGCCGTCAGCGTGCGCTCCCGGGGCAGGATCTGGAGCGCCGCCGCTCCCAACAGGGCGAGCGGCGGCATGAGTTGCAGGTAGTAGTGCCCGAAGAAGTGGAAGCCGACGAGGACCGCGCCCGCGGACGAGGCGAGCCAGAGCCACAGCTCCGTCGAGCCGGTGCGGGCGATGCGCAGGACCCGTACGACGGGCGGGATGATCCCGGCGCAGGCCGCCGCGAGGATCGCCGCGTTGGTCAAACCCCGGAAGAGCACATGGAGTTCGGACCCGGTGAAGGAGGCGTACGCGCCCGACCCCGTCACCGTCCAGAACAGGAACCCCGCCGGATTCGTGACGGCGGCCGCCACAAGGACCGGGCCGCCCAGGCCAACCCCCAGGCGCAGTACGTCCCTTCGGGCGCCGCCCGCCTGCCAGAGCAGCCACGCCACCGGGACCAGGGCCGCTCCCCCGGTCTGCTTGGCCAGGAACGCGCAGGCCACCGCTGCCCCCGCGGCGCGCCAGCGGCGCCGGTCCGCGCACCATAGGGCGGCTGCCGTGCACGGCAGCATGAAGACCTCGAAGGTGGCCGCCTGGACGTCCTCGGGGTTCAGGCCGACCGAGAGGAGGAGGTACAGCACGCCCGCCGTGCGGCCCGCGCCGTCGCCCCAGCGGCGCCGGGCGATACAGACGAGGATGACCGCGGTCAGCAGCTGGGCCGCCACCGCGAGCACCTTGAGCGGCAGCAGCGTCGCGTCGCCGAAGAGCACGAACGCCCCCTCGTACAGCCAGGGGACGAGCGGCGGCTTGCGGTCGACGACCGTTTCGTAGAGCTCTCCGCCGTCCGCCAGCATCCTTGCCTGGACGGCGAGATAGCCCTCGTCCGGGCTCCACAGCGGCCACCGGAAGGAAGGGATCCGGGTGATGCAGGCCAGCGCGGCGAGGAGCGGGAGCAGGCGCGGCCAGTACGGCGTGGGGGGCGCCGGGGCGTGCTCCGTACGCGGGCGCGGCAGCCGGAGCGTGCGTACGGAGCGTAGTGACGCGGGGGGCTCGGCGAGCATACGGAGCACGCTATCGGGCCCCGCAGTCCCTGCCTGAACGGGACATACGGGGCCGATGGATTAGCCGGAAGGAGCCGTTTCGGCTACGGAACGTTTCCGGGCGGGAATTCCGTCTCCCCTCTGCCGAGCCGGCTGTGCGAGCGCCCGTACACGAAGTAGACGACGAAGCCGATCGCCATCCAGATGCCGAACCGCAGCCAGGTCTCGCCCGGCAGGTTCAGCATCAGCCACACCGAGGCGGCCACCGAGAGGATCGGCACAAGCGGCACCAGCGGGGTGCGGAAGGCGCGGTGCAGTTCGGGGCGGGTGCGGCGCAGTGCGATCACGCCGATGGCCACGACGACGAACGCGAAGAGGGTGCCGATGTTCACCAGGGTCGCGAGCTCGTTGATGCTGGTGAAGCCCGCGATGACGGCGATGAGGACGCCAAGCAGGATGGTCGGCCGGTAAGGCGTCTTGAAGCGCGGGTGCGTGACGGAGAAGAAGCGCGGCAGCAGACCGTCGCGGCTCATCGCGAAGAACACCCGCGTCTGCCCGAGCAGCAGGATCAGACACACGGTGGTCAGGCCGACGGCGGCACCGAAGCTGATGGCGCCGGCGTACCAGGGGTGGCCGGTGGCCTTGAAGGCTTCGGCGAGGGGCGCGCTGACGGACAGTTTGGTGTAGTGCTGCATGCCGGTGACCACGAGCGAGACGGCCACGTACAGCACCGTGCAGATGAGGAGCGAGCCGAGGATGCCGCGCGGCATGTCGCGCTGCGGGTTCTTGGTCTCCTCGGCGGCGGTGGCCACCACGTCGAAGCCGATGAAGGCGAAGAAGACGACGGAGGCCGCGGTGAAGATGCCCATGACGCCGAAGTTGGTGGGTTCGTAGCCGAAGATCAGCTGAGCCATGGGGGCGTCTTCCCAGCCCACCCCGACGTCCGGGGTCACCGGGTCGGGGATGAACGGCGAGTAGTTGTCACCCACGATGAAGAAGAGACCCGCGACGATCACGATCATGACCACCGTCACCTTGATGGCCACGACGACCGCGGTGATGTTGGCGGACAGCTTCATGCCGACCACGAGAATCGCGGTCAGCACCAGGACCAGCACGAAGGCCAGGATGTCGAAGGTGCCGCCCGGCACATCGGGGCCTTCAAGCACACTCGGGAGATGCCAGTTCGCGTTGTCCATCAGGGAGCGCACATATCCGGACCAGCCGACCGCGACGACCGCCGTGCCCAGGGCGAATTCGAGGACGAGGTCCCAGCCGATGATCCAGGCGGGCAGCTCCCCGATGGAGGCGTAGGCGAAGGTGTAGGCCGACCCGGCCACCGGGACGGTCGAGGCGAACTCGGCGTAGCACAGGGCCGCTAGCGCACAGACGATGCCGGCGGCGACGAACGCCAGCGCGGTCGAAGGTCCCGCGTTCTCCTTGGCCACCTTTCCGGTCAGGACGAAGATGCCGGTGCCGATGATGACACCGACGCCGAAGACCGTGAGATCGAGGGCGGACAGCGACTTCTTGAGTGCGTGTTCCGGCTCGACGGTGTCCTGGATGGACTGTTCGATGCTCTTCGTTCTCAACAGGGTGCTTCTCACGGACCTACCTCCACGCTTGTCGTCCCCGACATGATCGAGACGGCGAGTACCCCGTAGGTCCCGGCGCGAGCCTATTCACGCGAATGGGCCGATTCCACCACCCGTACAGGGTGCTGAAACCGGCCCGTCAGCGGTGCATGTTGACTCAGTCGCGCGCGGGCTCCCCCGCCTCGACGGAGTCCACGGCCGCCGTGCGCTCGGTGGGGGTCCCCCCGCTCGAACGAAGTTGAGAGTGGGGGAGGCCATCGAGCTTGGCGACCAGACCGGTCACCTGGCGGGCGATGTCCGGGGCGGTCAGACCGATCTCGGCCATGACCTCCTTGCGCGAGGCGTGGTCCAGGAAGCGCGGCGGGATGCCGAAGTCGCGCAGCGGCACGTCGACGCCCGCGTCGCGCAGGGCCTGGGCGACGGCCGAACCGACGCCGCCCGCGCGGGAGTTGTCCTCGACGGTGACGACCACGCGGTGCTGCTCGGCGAGCGGGGCGAGCGCCTCGTCGACGGGCTTGACCCAGCGGGGGTCCACGACCGTCGTCGTGATGCCCTGCTTGTTCAGGAGCCCTGCGATCTCCAGGCACATGGGCGCGAGGGCGCCCACGGAGACCAGGAGGACGTCGGGGCGGCCGGTGCCCGCCTTGCGCAGGACGTCCATGCCGCCGACCTTGCCGACGGCCTTGACCGCCGGGCCGACCGCGCCCTTGGAGTAGCGCACGACGGTCGGGGCGTCGTCGACCTCGACGGCCTCGCGGAGCTGGAGGCGGACCTGGTCGGCGTCGCGCGGGGCGGCGATCCGCAGGGTCGGCACGCACTGCAGGATCGACATGTCCCACATGCCGTTGTGCGAGGCGCCGTCCGTGCCGGTGACGCCCGCGCGGTCCAGGACGAAGGTGACGCCGCACTTGTGCAGGGCCACGTCCATCAGGAGCTGGTCGAAGGCGCGGTTGAGGAACGTCGCGTACACGGCGAAGACGGGGTGCAGGCCACCGGTGGCCAGGCCCGCCGCCGAGACGGCCGCGTGCTGCTCGGCGATGCCGACGTCGTACACCCGGTCCGGGAACGCCTTGGCGAACTTCTGCAGGCCGACCGGCTGCAGCATGGCGGCCGTGATCGCGACGATGTCCTCGCGCTCGTGGCCGAGCTTGACCATCTCCTCGCCGAAGACGGACGTCCAGTCCATGCCGCCCGCGGCGATCGGCAGGCCCGTGTCGGGGTGGATCGGGCCGATGCCGTGGAAGTGGTCGGCCTCGTCCTCCTCGGCGGGCTTGTAGCCGCGGCCCTTCTCGGTGATGCAGTGCACGATGACCGGGCCGCCGAAGCGCTTGGCGCGCACCAGGGCGGACTCCAGGGCCTCGATGTCGTGGCCGTCGATCGGGCCGACGTACTTCAGGCCGAGGTCCTCGAACATGCCCTGCGGGGCGATGAAGTCCTTCAGGCCCTTCTTCGCGCCGTGCAGCGTCTCGTAGAGGGGCTTGCCGACGACCGGGGTGCGCTCCAGGAGGTCCTTGCCGCGGGCCAGGAAGCGCTCGTAGCCGTCGGTGGTGCGCAGGGTCGCCAGGTGGTTCGCGAGGCCGCCGATGGTCGGGGCGTACGAACGCTCGTTGTCGTTGACCACGATCACCAGGGGGCGGTCCTTGGCGGCGGCGATGTTGTTCAGCGCCTCCCAGGCCATGCCGCCGGTGAGCGCGCCGTCACCGATGACGGCGACGACGTGGTCGTCCTTGCCCCGCACCTCGTTCGCCTTGGCGAGGCCGTCGGCCCAGCCGAGGACCGTCGAGGCGTGCGAGTTCTCGATCACGTCGTGCTCGGACTCGGCGCGCGCGGGGTAGCCCGAGAGGCCGCCCTTGGTGCGCAGCTTGGTGAAGTCCTGGCGGCCGGTGAGCAGCTTGTGCACGTAGCTCTGGTGGCCGGTGTCGAACAGCACCTTGTCCTGAGGCGACTCGAAGACGCGGTGCATGGCGATCGTGAGCTCGACCACGCCGAGGTTGGGGCCGAGGTGGCCGCCGGTCTTGGAGACTGCGTCGACGAGGAAGGCGCGGATCTCGCCGGCCAGCTGGTTCAGCTCCTCCGGGCTGAGCCGGTCCAGATCGCGCGGTCCCCTGATGCGGGTCAGCAGCGGCACCCGTGCCTCCTTGCAGTAGAGCTTTTCGAGCGTTGACCGGATTGTTGCCGGGCCTGTTGAGTCTAATGTTCCGCCATTGCCGACGGCGTCCGGGCCGTGAGTTGCGCGTCACGCGATCGGGTGTGACCGCAGGAGCACGCGCCCCCCTTGCCGGGGGCATGACTGTGCCCGGCGTCTCCATTGACGCCGGGCACAGGGTTCACGTGCGACTGCTGCCGATCGGATGACGGCGGCCTCGTCGCCGGGCGTCAGGCGCGGCCTGCCGCCTTCTGGCTCCGGCGTGACACGGAGTCGAGCACCACCGCGGCGAGGAGCACGGCGCCGGTGATCATCGACTGCACCGCCTTGCTGGAGCTGCCCGACATGTACAGGCCAGTCATGATCGACTGGATGACCAGGATGCCGAGCAGCGCCGACCAGGGGGTGCCCCGGCCGCCGAAGAGGCTGGTGCCGCCGATGACCGCGGCGGCGATCGCCAGCATCAGGGTGTCGCCGCCACCGAGGTTCGAGTCGGCGACGCCGGACTGGGAGGCGATGAAGAGGCCGCCGAGGCCGCCGAGGAAGCCGGAGATCGTGAACACGGAGATCCGGATCCATACGACGTTGATGCCGGCCCTGCGGGCCGCCTCGACGCCGCCGCCGACCGCGAAGACCTGCCGTCCGTAGTTGGTGCGGCGCAGCACGAAGCTGGCCAGGACCACCACGGCGACGAAGACGGTCAGACCGAGCGGGAGACCGTCCTCCTGGTTCAGGACGAAGGCCACGACGTAGGCGAGGACCGCGACGACCGCGGTCCGCAGGGCCAGCTCGCTGACCGGGCGGTGCGGCAGATCCGCGGCCTTGCGGCGCAGACGCTGACTCCACTGGGAGTAGCCGTACGCGACGACCGCGACGGTGGCGAGGCCGTAGGCGGCGGCGACATCGCTGAAGTAGTAGTTGTTCAGCTTGTAGATGATGCCGTCGGAGATGTTGTTCAGGCTGAGCGTGTTGCCGAGGACGTACAGCTGCAGGCCGCTCCACCCCAGGAAGCCTGCCAGCGTCACGACGAAGGCCGGGACTCCGATCCTGGCGAAGAAGAATCCGTGCAGTGCGCCGATCGCGGCGGCGGCGGCCAGGCCGATGATGACGGCGAGCCCCTCGTTCACGTCCTGCTTGATCGCGAGCACCGAGCTGATCGCGGCGGTGAGCCCCGCGACCGAGCCGACGGACAGGTCGATCTCGCCGAGCAGCAGGACGAAGACGATGCCGGTGGCGATGAGGCCGGGCCCGACGATGTACTGCGCGATGTTGCTGAGGTTGGACGGGTCGAGGAATCGCCCGGTGGTGATCTCGAAGATCGTCCAGATCACGATCAGACCGGTGACGACCGGTATGGAGCCGAGCTCGCCGCCCTTGATCTTCCGCTTGAACTCGCCGAGATAGCCGGCGAAGCCCTGCTCACGGACGAGCAGGCGCGGGTCGACGACCGGGATGGCGGCGGCCGGGGCCTCCGCGTCCACCTTCTGCGGTGGGGTGTTCACGGTCTCACTCACTTCGCGGCCTCCGCGTTGCGCGCCGTGCGCCGGGTCACGGCGTTCTCCGTGGCTCCGGTGATCGCGGCGATGATCTGTTCGTTGCTGGTGTCCTTGACGCTGAAGACACCGTTGTTGCGGCCGAGGCGCAGGACGGCCACCTCATCGGCCACGGCCTTGACGTCGGCCATGTTGTGGCTGATGAGGAGTACCGCGAGGCCGCGCTCCCGCAGCCGCTCCACCAGGTCGAGGACCTGTGCGGTCTGCTCGACGCCGAGCGCCGCGGTGGGCTCGTCGAGGATCACCAGCTTGGGGTCGCCGACCAGGGCGCGGGCGATCGCGACGACCTGGCGCTGACCGCCGGAGAGCGAGGCGATCGGGATACGCACGCTCGGGATGCGGATGGAGAGGGTGTCAAGGAGCTCCTTGGCACGCTTCTCCATCGCCACCTCGTCGAGGACCTTGGCCCGGCCGAGCTCCCGGCCGAGGAACAGGTTGGCCACGACGTCCAGGTTGTCGCAGAGCGCGAGGTCCTGGTAGACGGTGGCGACACCAAGGCCCTGGGCATCGTGGGGGCGCGCGATGGAGACGGACTTGCCGCCCCACTCGATGGTGCCCTCGTCGATGGGGTGGACCCCCGCGATCGTCTTGACGAGGGTCGACTTACCGGCTCCGTTGTCGCCGACCAGGGCGACCACTTGACCTGCGTGTACTTCCAGTTCGACATCGGTGAGCGCCTGGACGGCACCGAATCGCTTGGAGACGCCGCGCAACGCCAGCACGGGCGGAGCGGACATGTGAACCATCTCCTTCGTCCGCCAGGGGATGGCGGAGGCCGTACGGGCATGGCGTACGGCGGGATGTGATGTGTGGGCTAAGGGGGGATGAGGCAGGAAGGCGAGCAGACGTACGGCGTCCTTGCCCCCGACAGCGGGGCAAGCGTGAAGGAGACAGAGACGCCGTACGAGTCAATTGCCCGCAACCCGGCGCTACTTGATGCCGGCGTCCGCGCAGGCCTTGGCGAAGTCCGGGGTGCAGATCTCGCTCGTCTTGTAGAGCTTGTCCTTGACCACGGTGTCCTTGATGTCGTCCTTGGTGACGACGAACGCCTGGACGAGGGCCGACGGGATGCCCTTGTCGCTGGGGCTGTCCAGCTTGGCCGTGACCAGCGAGTCGATCTTCTCGCCGTTCAGGAGCTTGACCGCGACCTCGGCGGTCTTCTCCGCCTCGGGCTTGTACGGCTTGTAGATGCTGAAGGCCTGCGTGCCCTTCAGGATGCGCTGGATGCCCGCCAGTTCGGCGTCCTGGCCGCCGACCGGGATCCCCTTGACCTTCGCCGACTGCAGCGCCGCGACGATGCCGCCCGCCATGCCGTCGTTGGCGGAGTAGACGGCGTCGAAGCCGTCCTTGCCGAGGGAGGTGATGGCGGTGCCCATCTTCTCGCCCGCGATCTTCGGGTCCCACTCGCCCGTCTGCTCGTAGACGACCTTCTTGACCTTGCCGTCGAGGACGGAGTGCGCGCCCTTCTTGAAGAGGGCGGCGTTCGGGTCGGACTCCTTGCCGTTGATCATGACGACGTTGGAGTCCTTGGCCTTGGCGCCCAGGGCCTTGACGATGCCCTCGCCCTGCAGCTTGCCGATCTTCTCGTTGTCGAAGGAGACATACGCGGAGACCGGGCCCTCGGCGAGCCGGTCGTAGGCCACGACCTTGATGTCCTTCTTCTCCGCCTCCTGCACCCACGCCTTGGTGGCACCGGAGTCGACCGCGTCCAGAATGATGACCTTGACGCCGGAGTCGACGAGGTCGTCGAACTGCTGCTTCTGGGTCGAGACGTTCTCGGAGGCGTTCTTGTAGTTGATCTTGCAGTCCGAGCAGAGGTCCTGGACCTTCGCCTTGATCAGCGGGTAGTCGAAGGACTCGTAACGCGTGGTCTTGCTCTCGGGCAGGAGCAGACCGATGGTCTTGTTGTCCTTGCCCTCGTCACCGCCGCCGGCCTCGCCACAAGCAGCAAGGGAAACGGCCATCGCGGTAGCGGTCATGGCTATCGCGGCACGACGCAGATGGGTGTTCACTTATTCAAACCTCCCTGACGTGGCCGCGTCGTTGCGGCCGAGGTGGCTCGAAGTCAACTCGGCCGCCACACCAGCGTCAAGGAGTAAATCCTTAACGAGATGACAACGGTGCCATGCGTTATCTAAGTGAAGGCAGGTGCGGTCGCGGGCAGCGAGCCATCCAAAAGGGTCGAATCGCCCATTTCGCTGAGCGCGAGAGCCAGCGCCCCGAGCACCTCGGCACGGCCGCCGAGCGCCCCTGGAAGGACGGACAGCTGGCGTGCCGCGCTGGGGATCGCATAGCGCCCCACGGACTCCCTGATGGGCCCCAGGACCAGCTCACCGGCCTCCGCGAGGTCACCGCCGAGGACGACCCGGCTGGGGTTCAGGAGGTTGCAGAGGTTCGCCACACCGCTGCCGATGTGCCGGCCGACGTCCGCGATCACGCGGCGGCAGCCCGGGTCGCCGTCGCGCGCGAGGGAGACCACGCGCTCCATGGTCAGCTCGGTGCCGTGGCTGGACTGGAGCAGGGGCAGCACATAGCGGGCCGCGGTGAAGGTCTCCAGGCAGCCGCGGTTGCCGCAGCGGCAGACCGGGCCCGACTCGTCCAGGGTGATGTGCCCGATCTCGCCCGCGGTGCCGCCCGGGCCGCGGTAGATCCGCCCGTCGATCACGAGCCCGGCGCCGACACCGCTCGCGACCTTGATGTACGCGAGGTCCTTGACCCCGCGGCCGCTGCCCCAGACCAGCTCGCCGAGCGCGCCGAGGTTGGCGTCGTTGTCGACGTGCACCGGGACGCCGAGGCGGCCCCCCAGCTCCTCGGCGGGCTTGGTGCCGGTCCAGCCCGGCAGGATCGAGGTCGAGCCGAGGGTCCCGGACTCCACGTCGATCGGTCCGGGCACGCCGAGGCCGACGCCCGTGATCTTCGCGCGGTCCACGCCGGTCGCCGCGATCAGCCTGCTGACCAGCTGCTCGGCGCGGTCGAAGCCCTGCGCGGCCGACGCGTCCACGTCCAGCGGCTCGGCCTCTTCGGCGAGCACCTGGTGGGCGAGGTTCCCCACGGCCACGCGCAGGTGCGTGTGGCCGAAGTCGACGCCGATGACGATGCCCGCGTCGCCGCTGAGCGAGACGCTGCGGGCCCTGCGGCCGCCTGCCGAGGTGGGCGTGACCTCGACCGTTCCGCCGTCCTTGAGCTCCCGGACGATGTTGGAGACCGTGGCCGCGGACAGACCCGTCGTCCTGGCGATCTCCGCCTGAGTGAGCGACCCGGCGAGCCGTACGGCACGTACGACCCGCTCGAGATTGGCCCGGTGCAGCGACGACTGCGACCCCGGAGTCTCCATTGACTCAGCCACCCTTTTCCGTATGACGTAACGGCGATGTAGCCGCCCGTACAAGTTGTGAACTCCAAGCTCTGCTGAACGGGTTGGCGCAGTCAAGTCCTTGACGTAAATCGACACCCCTGAACAGCGGGACAGGCCGGGTCCAAGCGGCGAGGATGCACCCCAAACCATCCAGACCCGGCCTGTGCGGGCCGATCCGTTACTTGACCGATCCCGCGGTGAGACCCGAGACGACATGCCGCTCGATGAAGGCGAACAGCACGATGACCGGCACGATCGCCACCACGGAGGCCGCGAAGAGGTAGTTCCACTCCACGGTGTAGGCGCCGATGAAGTTGTTGATGCCGACGGTCAGCGGCTGCTTGTCGGGTTCGGTGGTGAGCGTGAGCCCCATCACGAACTCGTTCCACGAGGTGATGAAGGTGAAGATCACCGCGGTGACCACGCCCGGCAGCGCGAGCGGCAGCGTCACCTTCACCATGGCGCCGAAGCGGCTCGTGCCGTCCACCATGGCCGCCTCTTCCAGCTCGGGCGGGATCGAGCTGATGTAGGCCGTCAGGATCCACACCGCGAACGCGAGGTTGAACGCCGCGTTGGTGATGATCAGCGTCCAGACCGAGTTGAGCATGTCCAGCTGGTGGAACTCGCGGTAGAGGCCGACAAGCAGGGCGGTGGGCTGGAACATCTGGGTGATCAGGACGAGGAGCAGGAAGGCCTTGCGGCCGCGGTAACGCATGCGCGCCGTGTAGTACGCGGCGGGCAGCGAGACCAGGAGCACCAGGAGTGTCGCGCCGCCCGCGACAAGGAGGGTCACCTGGAGGTTCTGGCCGAGCTCCGACTCCTTCCAGACCTCGATGAAGTTCGACCACTCCAGGTTCTGCGGCAGGTACGTCCGGTCGCGCAGCTCGTCCTTGGGACGGAGCGCGGTGATCACCATCTCCAGGTACGGAGCAAGGAAGATCGCCGCGAGCGCCCAGGCGACCACCGTGATGACCAGCGTGCGCGGCCGGAACGTGCGCTTGGGCTTGCGCTGGGGCGCGGGGCCCTTCGGGGACCCCGCCCGGGGAGCCGTCGCGGTGGCCATCAGTCCTCCTCGTTCCACCGGCTGACCTTCAGGAAGATCAGCACGAGCACGACGACCATCGCGAAGTTGACCACGGACATGGCGGCGGATTCGCCGATGTCGGTCTCCTTCAGCTTGTACATGAACACCATGGTCGTGGAGGTGTCATAGCCGGGTCCGCCCTGCGTCATGGCCCAGATGATCGGGAAGGAGTTGAAGACGTTGATGAGGTTGATGACCACGCCGACGAGGAACGCGGGCCGCAGCATCGGCAGCGTGATGTGCCGGTACGTCTGCCAGGGGCTCGCCCCGTCGATCCGCGACGCCTCGTAGACCTCGCCCGGGACGGTCTGCAGACCGGCGAGCAGCGTGTACGTGGTGAAGGGCAGCGAGACGAAGATCGCGACGGCCATCATCCACGGCCAGGCCGTCTCCGGTTTGCCCAGCCAGTCCTTGGAGTTGTCGATGAGGCCGAGGTCGAGCATCACCGTGTTGAGCACGCCCGCGGTCTGGTTGAGCATCCACTTGAAGCCGATGGCGGTCATCAGGACGGACGCCGCCCAGGGCGCGATGAGCGCCCAGCGGGTGACGGTGCGGCCGGGGAACTTCTGGTTGAACAGCTGGGCGAGGGCCAGCGAGAGCAGCATCGTCACGGTCACGACGACGACGGTCCACACGACCGTCCAGAGCAGGACCGCCCCGAAGTCGGTCTCGTCGAAGAGCTTCTTGTACTTGTCGGTCCCCGCGCTGCCGCGCACGATGCCGGCGATGGAGATGTTGAGGAACGAGGTGCGGATCAACTCGACGACCGGCCAGATGACCACGGCGAGGATCAGCAGGATGACGGGCGCTATCCAGGGCAGCGGGCCGAGCCGGGCGATACCGCTGCGTCGGCTCACCGGCCTGGGTGCGCGCCCGCTCCGTCCCCGGCCGGTGTCGGCCGGGGGCGGAGGGGCCTTCAGTGACACAAGGTCTCCTAGCGAACGAGACGTACGGGACGAAGGGGAGCCGCCTGTCTGCTACTTGCTCGCGGCAGCCGCGTCTTCCGCCTTCTTCTGCAGGTCACCGAGGACCGACTTCGGGTCGTCGCTCACGGCCTTGCCACCGGTCTTCTTCATCTCCGCGGAGATGACGTCCCACGAGGTGTCACCCAGCGGGTAGAACTTGGCGTTCGGCAGGACCTCGAAGAACGGCTCCAGGTCCTTGTGCTTGCCGTTGGTCTGCATCTCCTTGAGCGTGTCCTGGGTGACAGGCATCAGGTTGTACATCTCGTCGAACTCCAGCATCTTCTTGGAGTACGTGAAGTCGAGGAACTTCTTGACGCCTTCCTTCTCCGCGCCGCCGTCCTTGAACGCCATCATCCAGTCGGCCACGCCGAGGGTGGACTCCAGCGGGCCCGTCTTGCCGGGGATCGGCGCGACGTCGTAGTCGACCTTGCCGTCCTTGGCCATCTGGATCAGGCTCGGGTGGCCGTTGAGCATGCCGACCTTGCCGGCCGCGAAGTCCGCGAAGGCCGTCTTGCGGTCGGTGGAGGCCGGGTTGGAGTACGTGAGACCGGGCTTGACCAGGTTCTTCTGCAGCCAGTCGAAGGTCTCGACGTTCTTCGCGCTGTCGAGCGTGTACTTGCCGCTCGCGTCGGTGTAGCCACCGCCGTTGCCGAGCTCCCACATCATCGTCTCGCCCTGGGTCTCCTCGGGGCCGAGCGGGAGGGCGTACGGGGTCTCGGCCGCCTTGGAGGACTTGATCTTCTTGGCGGCCGCGGCGAGTTCGTCCCAGGTCTTGGGCGGCGTCTTCACGCCCGCCTTCTTCAGGACGTCCTTGTTGTAGAACATGACGCGGCTCGAGGAGACCCACGGGATGCCGTACTGCGTGCCGTCCACCTCGCCGGCCTTGGCGAAGGTCGGTATGAGGTTCTCCCGCGTCTTGGGCGAAAGGACCTCGTCCGCCTTGTAGAGCAGGTCGTCGGCGACCTTGTCGGCGTAGCCGCCGGTCTGCAGCAGGTCGGGCTGGTTGCCCGCCTGGATCATGTTCTTGACCTGCTTGTCGATCTCGTTCCAGTTGATGACCTGGACGTCGACCTTGTAGCCCTTGTTGGCCTTCTCGAATTCCTTCTTGACGCCGTTCCAGTAGATCTTGGAGGCGTTGGAGGCCTTGTCGCCGTAGTCGGCGGCGACGATCTTGATCGTCTTGCCGTCGCCGCTGTCGCTGTCACCGCCGCACGCGGTAAGTCCCATGGCCATCGCGAGCGTTGCCGCACCGGTGGCGATTACTCGATTCCTCATGCTGTTCAACCCTTCGACATCGGTGTCGACTTGAACGCGGGCAAAGGATCCCCCCGCGGCGCCGTGTGCCGACATTACTCACGGCCGGAATTGGCGCGACAGGCCTAGACCACTTTCGTGGCCAAGCTGAAATCACCGGCGGTCAGGGTCACTTGAGAGCCCCCGCGGTGAGCCCGGCCTGCACCTGCCGCTGGAACACCGCGTACACGACGAGAACCGGAAGCATCGCGATCGTCAGCCCCGCGAAGAGCGCCCCCCAGTCGCCCCGGTACCCCTGCGAGACCGCCAGCGAGGCGAGCCCCTGCGGCAGCACGTACCTGCTCTCCTCCTCGTTGTTGAGCAGCAGCGGAAGCAGGTACTGGTTCCACTGGCCGAGGAAGTTGAAGATGCCGATGCTGACCAGGCCCGGCTTGGCCATCGGCAGCATGATCTGGAAGAACGTGCGCGTGTGCGAGGCCCCGTCGACCATCGCCGCCTCCTGCACGCCGGTCGGCAGCGTACGGAAGAAGGACGTCAGGAAGAAGACGGTGAAGGGCAGCGAGTACGCGATGTACGCGATCATCAGGCCCGGCCTGGTGTCCAGGAGGCCGAAGTTCTCCATCACCGCGAAGAGCGGGACCAGGGCGAGGATGACGGGGAACATCATGCCGCCCGCGAAGAGCATGAAGATCAACCGGTTGCCCGGGAAGGTAAAGCGGGCGATCACGTACGCCGCCATCGAACCGAGCAGCATCGTGCCGGTCAGTGAACCCGCCAGGATGATCAGCGAGTTGATGGCGTACTGCCCGATGTTGGCCGTGGTCCACGCGTGGGTGAAGTTCTCCCAGTGGAAGGAGGTCGGCCAGCCCATCGGATCGCTGAGGATCTCGACCGAGGGGCGCAGCGCGGTGAGGGCGACCCAGACGAGGGGCCCTGCCGCGAGGACCACCCACAGGACGAGGAAGGCGTGCGAGAAGACGTTCAGGGTCGCCCCGCCCGCCGAGTCGGCCTCACGGCGGGGTGCGTCGGCGGAGTCGGTGCGGGGCGCGGTGGTCGTGGTCATGATGCAGTGGCTCCCGCGGTCTCAGTATTCGATCCGGTCGCGATTCCCGATCCTCATGACGATCAGCGAGAACGCCATGCTGAGGACGAGGAGGACGACGCCGATGGAGGTGGCATAGCCGTATTGACCGTCACGGAACCGTTCGTAGAGGAAGACCGGAGTGACCTTCAGGACGTGCTCGGGCACCATGACGAGCACGATCGCGAACGAGTCGAGTGCCTGGATCCCCATGTAGATCCAGCCGGTCCGTACGGTGTCGAAGATCAGCGGCAGCGTCACGCTGAAGAAGGTCCGGCCCCGGCCGGCCCCGTCGAGCAGCGCGGCCTCGTAGATGTCCTTGGGGATCGCGCCCATCGCGGCGGAGAACAGCACCACGTAGAAGCCGACGAAGCTCCAGGAGAGCACCGCCATCACCGCGATGAGGGCGAGACCGCGGTCGCCGCCCAGCCAGGCGGGGCCGTCGATGCCCAGCTTGTCGAGCCCGCCGTTGATCAGGCCGCTGTTGGTGTTGAAGACGCGGCCCCAGACGACGGCGATGATGGCGACGGACAGGACCTGGGGGAAGAAGTAGACGACCTTGTAGAACGACGAACCCGCGACACCGGCGATGGCCCGGCCCTTACGGTGCCGGCCGCCCGACGTGATCATGTATGCGAAGAACATGCCGAGCACGAGCGTGATCAGCGGGGCGACGATCGCCAGGGTGACGCTCACCTCCAGGGAGTCCCAGAAGCGCTCGTCGTTCCACATCTTGGTGAAGTTGTCGAAGCCGATGAAGTTCGCCACCGGTCCGCCGGACCAGTCGGTGAACGAGTAGTAGATCGCCTGGATGAACGGCGAGATGACGAACAGGGCGTAGAACGCGAGCGGCAGCGACAGGAAGCCCGCGATGAAGCGGTACTTGTCGAGCGTCCGGTAGCGCCGGTCGTAGCGCACGCTCTCGGGAGTGAAGCGGGGCGGCAGCAGCACTGCCAGGAGGAACAGGAGCCGGTTCGGCGACTTGCGTCCGCCTGCCCGGTCCTGTGCCTTCTTCGAAGGTGGGGAATCGTCCACCCGGGTGTCAGTCTTCACGCCACTCCGCCCCGCCTCGCTCACGTGCCCGCGTTCTCGGTTCCGCCGCTGGATCCGTTACCGGTTCCTGCGCCCCTCAGGACTTCTTGATCTTGCTGATGTCCGGGTCCTTCAGGATGCGGTCGGACGCCTTCTGCATGGTGTCCATCGCCTGCTTGGTGCCCATCTGGCCCAGCATGAACTTCGCGATCATGTTGTTGAAGTCCTCGCGGAACAGCTCGTTGTACCAGTCGAAGAACTTCGGGATGACGACGTTCTCGCCGGCCGCCTCGATGGCCGCCTTCGCGCTCGCCGTGCCGGACGGCAGCTTCTGGCCGTCGATGGCGCCCTTGACCACGGGGATCGAGGCGACCTCCTTGAACAGGTTCAGGGCGGCCTCCTTGCTGTACATCATCCGCAGCCACTCCATGCCGCCCTGCACGTTCGAGGCCTTGGCGGGCACGACGAACGGCTCACCGGCCGGGGCGTAGAGCGTGCCGAACGGCATCTTGTCGCCGGAGTCCAGGGACGGGGTCGCGCCGACCGACATCTGGAAGTCCTTGGGCGTGGTGTCCTTGGCCTCGTTCTCCACCCAGGAGCCGTTGGGCACGAAGAGGCACTTGCCGCCCTTGGTCCAGGCGGTCTGCATCTCCGTGTGCGCCTCGGTGCCGTCGAAGCCGGTGAGGACGTACTTCTTGGAGACGAGCTCTTCCCAGGCCTCGAAGACGTCCTTGACCGCCTCGTGCTTCCAGGCGTCCGGCTCCAGGTAGTCCATGGCCGTGGTGACCTCGCGCCCGCCGCGCTGGGCGAACATCGCGTACATGCTGAAGAACATGTAGCGGGGGTGGCCGCCCGGGTAGCTCCAGCCGTGGATGCCCTTGCCCTTGGCCTTCTTGCAGACCGCGAGCATCTCGTCCCAGGTCTTCGGGTACTCGGAGTCGAGCCCCTCTTCGAGCAGCTTCTTGGAGTACCAGTTGCCGTAGACCGTCAGCGCGATGTTGAGCTGGTAACACTCCTTGCCGCCGAAGGTGCCCTGCTGCTCGACCACCGGCACGAGGGTCTCGCGCACGGTCTTGCTCGGGTCGTCCCACGAGGGGGCGTCAAGCAGCTCGCCGAGGTCGGCGACCTGCTTGTTGTGCACCAGCTTGCCGATGTTCATCTGGTCGGCACCGGAGTTGTTGACCACGTCCGCCGTGGGCTTGCCGCGGACGATCTTCGGCTGGAGCTGGGTGGCGATCTTCGTGGTGGCCTTCTGGTTCGGGTCGGCCTTGGGGTACTTCTCCTGGTACATGTCGGTGACGAACTGGGCGTACTTGTCGCCGTATCCGCCGTTGAAGATGTAGACCCCGAGAGCGGCGTCCGTCTTCACGCCGAGCGGATTCTTCTTGGACTTCTCGCCCTTCTCCGCCTTGTTCTCTTCCCCGCCCCCGCTCGCGCAGGAGCTCAGGGCGCCCATGGCCGGCACTGCCAGAAGGCTGGTGGCCGCCGCCCTCTTCATCACGTCACGACGGTTGATGCTGGTCGATCCCATGCTCAAGTCCTCGCCTTCTCCAGGACTCAGGCGGCGTACGGGGCTCCCGACAGCTCGCCGAAGGCGAAGGGCCCGACACCGCGGGTCAGTTGAAGCTTTGGTGGTACTGAACGTGCGACAACTACATGGCAAGGGCTCGCACCCGCCACTCAGGGTGCCGATAGGTATAGTCCACTTCTCGGCAGCAGAGCAAGATCGAATGCAGCTTGGGCCAGCAGTCTTTCCCGAGTTGAGACCTCGCGGAGATGTGGACTGGTTCGTTCACGGCGTGAGCAAATGAGACCCGAGGTGTCGACGGTGTTTCCTTGAGATTTGCGGGCGTTTGTGGCCCGCCGCCTCGCCCACGATCCTGCCTCCCCCTTCCTCGCCCCTCATTGGACTTTCCCCTCGCTCCCCTTGGACTTTCCCCCAGGTCCCGCGGCCTCCGCCGCCCCCTTCCGGCTCCCGGCACCCCTTCCAACAGCCTTGACACCACCGGCAACTTGGCGCACTACTGGACCTTGCGCAGCGATTTGACAACGTTGTCCAACTCGCAGGGAGGGGCTCGGGGATGCCGCACAGATCACGCAGACCTCGCTTCAGACACCACCGTTCGGCCGCGGTCCTCGGAGCGGCCGCGTTCACGCTCGTCGCGACAGCGCAGGGCGCCGCCGTCGCCAAACCGGAGGAACCGCCCAAAACCGCTCGGGAGTTCGTCTCCTCCTTCGAGGAGGGCGACGCCCAGCCCGACTGGCTGAACACCGTGGAGACCGGCCCCGACGGCAAGAAGCGGACCGCCGGCGTCAACGGCGCGTTCAGTTCGGGGATCCCCGGCAGTGTGAACGACCACGTCACGGAAGTCCGCGCCAGCGGCGAGAACTCCGGCAGTGGCGAGGTCAAGGAGAACCTGACCGACGGTGAGCCCACGAGCAAATGGCTGACCTTCGCGCCCACCGGGTGGGTCGAGTTCGACCTGGACGAACCCGCCAAGGTGGTGACATACGCACTCACTTCGGCGAACGACCACGACGAGCGCGACCCCAAGGACTGGACCCTGCAGGGCTCCACGGACGGCAAGGACTGGAAGGACCTGGACAGCCGGAAGGGCGAGGCGTTCGGGCAGCGGCACCAGACGAAGAAGTACGACATACAGAACGACACCGCGTACTCCCACTACCGCCTGGACGTCACCGCCAACAACGGCGCGTCCGACGCGCTCCAGCTCGCCGACGTCCACCTCTCCGTGGGCGGCAGCGAGACACCCGCCCCCGACGACATGCTCTCGCTCGTCGACCGCGGCCCCAGCGGCTCCCCGACCGCGAAGTCGGGCGCCGGGTTCACCGGCAAGCGCGCGCTGCGCTACGCGGGCACCCACAAGGTGGACGCCCGCGGCTACTCGTACAACAAGGTCTTCGACGTGAACGTCTCGGTGCGGCGTGACACCGAGCTGTCGTACCGGATCTTCCCGTCCATGGCGGAGGGCGACCTCGACTACGACGCCACGAACGTGTCGGTGGACCTCGCCTTCACCGACGGCACCTATCTGAGTGACCTCAAGGCCATGGACCAGCACGGCTTCCCGCTGAACCCGCAGGGTCAGGGCGCCGCGAAGGGTCTCTACGTCAACCAGTGGAACAACGTGGCCTCGCGGATCGGGCAGGTCGCGGGCGGCAAGACCGTCGACCGGGTGCTCGTCGCGTACGACTCCCCCAAGGGCCCGGCGAAGTTCCGGGGCTGGGTGGACGACGTGTCCCTGAAGGAGAAGGCGCCGGCGAAGCCGAAGGCCCACCCTTCGGACTACGCGGACACCACCCGCGGCACCAACTCCAGCGGCGGCTTCTCGCGCGGCAACACCTTCCCGGCGACGGCCGTGCCGCACGGCTTCAACTTCTGGACGCCGGTGACCAACGCGGGCTCCCTGAGCTGGCTCTACGACTACGCGCGCGGCAACAACGCGGACAACCTGCCGACGATCCAGGCGTTCAGCGCGAGCCACGAGCCGAGTCCCTGGATGGGTGACCGGCAGACCTTCCAGATGATGCCGTCGGTCGACAAGGACACACCGTCGGCGTCCCGCACCAAGCGCGCGCTGCCCTTCAAACACGAGAAGGAGACGGCGCGTCCGCACTACTACGGCGTGACGTTCGAGAACGGTCTGAAGGCCGAGATGGCCCCGACCGATCACGCGGCGATGATGAAGTTCACCTATCCCGGTGACGACGCGAGCGTCATCTTCGACAACGTCTCCGAGAAGGGCGGCCTCACCCTCGACGAGGAGAAGGGGATCGTGAGCGGCTTCTCGGACGTCAAGTCCGGGCTCTCCACCGGCGCCACACGCCTCTTCGTGTACGGGACCTTCGACGCGCCCGTCACCGCGGGCGGCAAGCTGGAGGGCGGTGGCGGCGGTGACGTCACCGGCTATCTGCGCTTCAAGGCGGGCAAGGACCGCACGGTCAACCTGCGCCTCGCCACCTCGCTCATCAGCCTCGACCAGGCCAAGGCCAACCTCGACCGCGAGATCCCGTCCGGCACCTCCTTCGACCGCGTGAAGAACGGCGCGCAGAAGAGCTGGGACGACATCCTCGGCAAGGTGGAGGTGGAGGGCGCGAGCGAGGGCCAGCGGACCACGCTCTACTCCAGCCTGTACCGCCTGTACCTCTACCCCAACTCGGGCTTCGAGAAGGTCACTTCGGCGGACGACAAGTCGAAGTACCAGTACGCCTCGCCCTTCTCGCCGCAGACGGGTCCCGACACCCCGACCCACACCGGCGCGAAGATCGTCGACGGAAAGCCGTACGTCAACAACGGCTTCTGGGACACCTATCGAACGACCTGGCCCGCCTACTCGCTCCTCACGCCGAAGAAGGCGGGTGAGCTGGTCGACGGCTTCGTCCAGCAGTACAAGGACGGCGGCTGGACGTCGCGCTGGTCGTCGCCCGGCTACGCGGACCTGATGACGGGCACCTCGTCGGACGTGGCGTTCGCCGACGCGTACGTCAAGGGCGTGGACTTCGACGCCAAGGACGCGTACGACGCCGCGCTGAAGAACGCGACGGTGGTGCCGCCGAGTTCGGGCGTCGGCCGCAAGGGCATGGAGACGTCCCCGTTCCTCGGCTACACCCCCAGCGAGACCCACGAGGGCCTGTCCTGGGCCCTTGAGGGCTACCTCAACGACTACGGCATCTCACGCATGGGCGAGGCCCTCTACAAGAAGACGGGCGAGAAGCACTACAAGGAAGAGTCGGACTACTTCCTCAACCGCGCCCGCGACTACGTGAAGCTCTTCGACGACAAGGCCGGGTTCTTCCAGGGCAAGGACAAAAAGGGCGACTGGCGCGTCCCGTCCGACAAGTTCGACCCGCGCGTGTGGGGTTACGACTACACGGAGACGAACGCCTGGGGCTACGCCTTCACCGCCCCCCAGGACTCGCGCGGCCTGGCCAACCTGTACGGCGGCCGCAAGGGCCTCGGCGACAAGCTGGACAAGTACTTCGCCACTCCGGAGACCGGCTCCGCCGAGTTCGCGGGCTCCTACGGAGGCGTCATCCACGAGATGACCGAGGCACGCGACGTACGCATGGGCATGTACGGGCACTCCAACCAGGTCGCCCACCACGCCGCCTACATGTACGACGCGGCCGGTGAGCCGTCCAAGACGCAGGAGAAGGTCCGCGAGGTCCTCTCCCGCCTCTACACCGGCAGCGAGATCGGGCAGGGCTACCACGGCGACGAGGACAACGGCGAGCAGTCGGCCTGGTACCTCTTCTCCTCGCTCGGCTTCTATCCGCTGGTCATGGGCAGCGGCGAGTACGCGATCGGTTCGCCGCAGTTCACCAAGATGACCGTGCACCTGGACGGCGGGCGCGACCTGGTCGTCAAGGCGCCGAAGAACAGCGCGAAGAACGTCTACGTCCAGGGCCTGAAGGTCAACGGCAAGAAGTGGACCTCAACCGCCCTGCCCCACAAGGAGATCGCACGCGGCGGCGTCCTGGAGTTCGACATGGGCCCGAAGCCGTCGGCATGGGGCACGGGCAAGAACGCCCAGCCGACGTCGGTCACGCAGGACGACAAGGTGCCCGCGCCGCGCGGTGACGCCATCAAGGGTGAGGGCGCGCTCTTCGACAACACCTCGGCCACGGACGCCGCTTCGGCCTCCGTGGAGCTGCCGGTCGCGAAGGCGACCAAGGCCGCGCAGTACACGCTGACGTCGTCCGACAAGGCGAAGGCGCCGCACGGCTGGGTGCTCGAAGGCTCCGACGACGGCGAGAAGTGGGAGCAGCTGGACAAGCGGTCCGGGCAGTCCTTCGCCTGGGACAAGCAGACGCGGGCGTTCACCGTGGACGATCCGGGCGAGTACGAGCGCTACCGGCTCGTCCTTGACGGTTCGGCCACGCTCGCGGAGGTGGAGCTCCTGAGCTGATCCACCAGGAAGAACAGCTCAACGCGGGGGCGGGAGTGGCGAGTTCACTCCCGCCCCCGTTCGCATGCACCCACCGGGGCCGTCGGGGCCGTTGGCCGGAACACCCCTGGCCTCACTCTCCACAGGGATACAGACTCACCTCGTAACACACCATTTGTCATGATCACGCCACTGATGGGAGATCGTTCGTGTTACGAAGATCAGCCAGCCCCTCGGCCTTACGGCGAAGAAGACCCGGCACCCGCTCCAAGGCCATCGCCGTCATCGGCGCCCTCGCCATCGGCGCACCGCTCACCCTCCTCGGCCCCGCCTCCGCGGCGGACCCCTCGCCCACCGCGTCCGGCAAGGCACCGAAGGGCAGTTGTACGGCGCCCAAGGACTGGTCGAGCTGTGTACAGGTGACCACCCGCCTGGACCGGGCCCCTTCGGTGGGGCAGCGGGCCCGCCTCGACATCACCGTCGACACCCGCGTCGACCTCTCCGGCGCCCGCGTCCAGGCCGATCTGCCCGCCGCCGTCGACTGGGCATCCGCGCCCGCGGGATGGCAGTTCAAGGACATCGGCCAGCTGCTGCCGGAGGACGGCGGCACGGTGCACCGCGCCCAGCGCACCATCGACCTGGCGGCCGGGAAGACCCTGCGCTTCTCGCTCCCGGTCAAGGGAGTCAAGGCCGCCGCCACCTCCGTGCGCGCCCGCGTCGACGGCACATCGGCCGAGCCCACCGACCGCGACGAGCACATGCAGCTCCTCACGGTCGGCGCCACGCCCGCCGCCTCGCACCTCGGCCTCGACCAGCGCCGCAACTCCACCGCGCTGCACCAGCTCCCGGACGGCGTCGAGCTCACCCCTGCCAAGCCCGAGCGGCCGTTCGAGCCGGTGGCCGCGAGGACGAAGCTCCCCAAGCCGCACAGCGACGACGCCCCCTCCACCGAACCGTCGGCGAAGGCACTCTCCTGTGTCACCGGCACGGTCGGCTACACGGAGCCGGGCGGCGCGCACCCCTCGCCGAACATCCAGGTCGAGGCCTGGGACGACGACTCCTTCGGCGGCGACGACCGGCTCGACTCCGCGCTGACCGACGGCAGCGGCGGCTTCCGGATGTGCTTCGACAACAACGACACCTCCGGCGGCCAGGACGTGTACGTCAAGGTCCGCACCGAGAGCGGTCTGTGGCGGATCGTCGAGGACAACTTCTTCGGCCGTGACGTCTATGAGTTCCGCTCCGGCCAGCGCGACGACATCGGCGACGGCCGCACGGTGGACTTCGGCCGCATCGCCCCCGGCGACCAGACGATGAACCGGGTCTTCCACGCGTACGACCTGGCGAACCAGGCCAAGAACTGGACGCCGGGCGAGTGCTGGGACTCCCGCGACAGCGGCGACTGCCGCCGCATGGAGATCGTCTACCCCGACGACGACGACGGCGACGGAAGCCGCTACCAGTGGGGCGACAAGAGCGTCTGGCTGGAAGCCGCCGCCCCCGACGACCGCACCGACACCGTGCACGAGTACGGCCACGCGGTGATGGCCGACGTGTACGAGGACAACAGGCCCCCCGCCATCGACAACTGCAGCCCGCACGCCATGGACACCCGCAGTTCGAAGGGGTGCGCCTGGGTCGAGGGCTTCGCCAACTTCTACCCGATGGCGATCTTCAACAACGACGAGTACCGGGGCTGGCACGTCGAGGACACCACGTCCTACGACAGCGGTGACGACACCGAGGGCCGGGTCACCGGATCCCTGTGGGACCTCATGGACCCGTCCGGCGAGCGCTACTGGGACCACCACCAGGAGTCCGCGAAGAACGCCATCTGGGACACCCTGCTCGACCGCCGGTCGAACACCTTCCAGGAGTTCTGGACCCACCGCGGCCAGGAGGGCCACGACGTGGGCTCGGGTCCCGGCGGCGCGCTCTACCAGAACGGCATCGACTACGGCTTCCGCAACCAGCTCACCGACGGACAGTCCAAGACGCTGCCCACACCGGATCCGCAGCACAACTACCGCTACGACACCACCTTCCGCTTCTGGTCGGTCGTGGCGCTGCGGCCACCGGCGGGCGTCGACTACGACCTCGACCTGTACGACGACCAGGCGTTGCAGCAGCGGCTCGACGTCAGCCTGGCCACCGGGGACACCGTCGACTTCATCGCCGTCGACTCCAACGCGCGGGGTCCCGGCGACTACTACCCCGTCGTCAAGCGGCCGCTCGGCGGCACGGGCACCGGCGACTACCGCATCGAGGTCGCCGACAGCGGCAAGCTGCTCATCGGCTCCGACACCAAGGTGATGAACGGCGCCGACGACGTGACCGCCGTCTGGGACACCTGCCCGGCCGCCGGCACCGAGGTCACCATCACCGCGACGCCGTCCGACGCGAGCCAGGACGCGGAGCTGTTCCTGATGGACTCCGACCCGGCCAACGCCAATACCGCGGTCCGCGGCCGCTACGCGGCGACCGCGTCGGGGACCGCGAACGGCCCCGGCCAGGCCGAGTCGTTCAAGTTCACCTCGCAGGGCGGCTGTTACGGAGTCGTCCTCGTCAACAAGGCCGGGACCGGCACGTACACCGTGACCGAGTCCTGACGCCACGGCACGACGTCTGACACCACGGCCTGAAGGGAGCCGCTCGTGCGGGTGGAACCGGCGGGGACACCACCTCGTCCCACCCGCATGCGCGGCCTCCTGCTCCCGCTCCTGCTGGTGGCGGTGACCGCCTGCGGCACGGAGGCGGTCACCGCACCGGCACCCGCCCCACCCCAGGACCCCAAGACCCTCGTCCTGCGCGTCCAGGAGCTCCACAGCGCCCCACGCCCCTGGGACCGCGGCGACCTACCCCGCTTCTCCCTCTACGGCGGCGGGCACGTGATCGCCCCGGCACGGACCTCGGGCGCCCTGCGCACCGCCGTCAACTACCGCCTGACGCCCGCCCGTTACCGCGAACTCACCGACGCGGCCCACGCGGCGGGGCTCGCCCGCGCCCGCCGCCACGAGGACTCCACGTCCACGGACGCCTCCCTCCTGACGGTCACCTACCGCACGCCGGGCGGCCTTCGCGGCACGCGCGTCACCGCGCCCGAAGCCGGGGGCGACGGCGATCGGGGCCGCGTCCTGGACTTCGTACGCACTCGGGTCCCGCCCGCGCCTTCGGACACTCCCCCGCCGGGTGCCACCGCCTACCGCCCGACCGCCCTTGCGATTCTCGCCACCGGCGGGGTCGGCGCCGACGACAGCACGGCGCGACCGTGGCCACTGCGGCCGATTGCCGTCCGCTGCGAGGTGGTGACGGGCGAGGATCTCGTACGCACCCGTCAACTCGCCCTGGAGGCACGGAAGAACACTCGCTGGAGCAGTGGAGGAACGCTCTACGCGGTCGCGTTCAGGCCCCTGCTCCCCGACGAGCACACATGCCGGGACCTCGACCGCCCTTAGGGCTTGCCCGCCGAGAAGAGCCACGTGTCGAACAGGTCCGAGAGGTCCTGCCCCGACTTCTTCTCGCACAGCGCGATGAACTGCTCGGTGTCGGCATTCCCGTGCCGGTGCTCGCGTGTCCAGGTGCGCAGGATGGCGAAGAAGGTGCGATCACCCACCGCCTTGCGCAGCTGATGCAGCGTCATGGCGCCCCTGCCGTACACCGGTGAGTCGGAGACCCGGGTCGCGTTCGGCGGGTCGGCGGCGGGGAAGTCCCAGATGCCCTCGCTCTCCGGGTGCGTGCCGTCGTAGAAGGAGTCGAAGGTCTCCTGGGCGCTGCGGTGTCCGTGCTCCTCGTCCCACAGCCACTCGGCATAGGTGGCGAAGCCCTCGTTCAGCCACATGTCCTGCCATGCGCGGGGCGTGACGGAGTTTCCGAACCACTGGTGGGCCAGTTCGTGGACGACCAGGCGTGCGTCCGGGGCCTCGTCGAAGTACGGCTTGGTCTGCGTCTCCAGGGCGTAGCCGAGGTCGGGGAGGTGGTCGACGACGGCGCCGGTCGACGAGAAGGGGTAGGGCCCGAAGCGGTCGGCGGCCCAGTCGACGACCTCGGGCACCAGGTCGGGGACGTCGACGGGCCCGTCCGCCTCGTCGGGGTCGACGGCCGTGTAGACGGGCAGGCCGTCGTCCGTCGTGCTGGTGGATATGTCAAAGACGCCGGTGACGACGGTCGCGGCATGGCTGGCCATGGGCTCGGGGTTGTGCCAGCGGAAGGTGGTGCGCTTGCCCCGCTGCCGCGTCTCGCGCAGCGTTCCGTTGCTGACCGCGGTGTAGTCGGACGGCACGGTGACGTCGATGTCGTACGTCGCCTTGTCGGACGGGTGGTGGTTGCCGGGGAACCACGTCATGGAGCCGGTGGGCTCGCCGAGCGCCGCCACGCCGTCGTCCGTCTCGATCCAGCCCTCGTCACCGCCGTCCTCCGCCGTGAGCATCTTGGGCGTCCCGCCGTACCGGACGGTGGCCTTGAAGGTCTCCCCCTTGCCGATGGACCGGTCGGGAGTGAGCGTCAGCTTGTTCTTCTTCCTGCTGAAGCGGGCGTCCGAGCCGTCGATCTCGGCACGGCGCACGCGCAGGCCCGCGAGGTCCAGGCTGAAGCGGGACAGGTCCTCGGTCGCCCGCGCGGTGATCACAGCGGTGCCCGTCAGGTGGTTGCCGTCCGGGGTGTAGTCGAGGGTCAGGGCGTAGTGCGCGACGTCGTAGCCGCCGTTGCCGAGCGCCGGGAACAGGTGGTCGTCGACGCGATTCCCGCGTGCGTCGAGCATGACGAGGTCCCGCACGGTGCCGTCGCCGTCGTCGCCGTCCCACCAGGTGCGGAAGAGTTCGGCGAACCGCTTGGCCTCGGCCGACTTCGCGGAGAGGTCGGTCTGCACCTCTACGTCGTAGGCATCGGAATCGGCATCGGAATCGGTGAGTTCGACCGTGTACAGGGCCTGCGCGTGGCGTGCGGTGCGGGACTCGCCGGTGTCGCGGGCCCAGGAGCGGAACTGCTCAAGGAGGCGGTGGTGGGACTCCCGTACGGGGTCGTCCTGGTCACCCGGGGTCTTCGTGTCGCACGCCGTCAGAGCGAGGCAGACGGCCGCCGCGAGCACGGCGGGGCGGTTCATGGTGTGGTCTCCATCCGGTCGTCCGCAGGGGAAGAGGGGCGGAGGCACCCTCAGGTTGCCGCCGCCCCTCACTCAAAGAGGGCTCTGCCTGCGGTTACGCGGGCGCCACGAGCTGGTTCTCCGAGCCGATGCCGGAGGCGTTGCCGTCGGCGTAGAGGGTCAGCTCGCCGTCCGACCAGCGCACGATGGTGTCATCGGCCCAGGGGTTGTCGGTGAAGTCGCCGCCGCTGACGAGCAGGGCGTGCTTCCACAGGCCGCTCGGGGCCTGCCACTTGTTCTCGCCCCAGGAAGAACCGGTGCCGGTGAAGTCCTGATACTGCGTCAGCTCGCCGTCGGACCAGCGCACGATCAGGTCCCAGGTGTCGTCGCCCGAGTAGTCGCCCGCGGTGATCTGGGTGGCGTGCTTCCACGTACCGGCCAGCGATGTGCCCGGCGATACGACCTTGATCTCCTTGCCGAGCTTCTTGTTGTCACCGGTGTTCTGGTAGAGCGTGACTTCGCCGTCCGACCAGCGCACGACAAGGTCGTCCTGCCACTTGTTGCCGCCGAAACGGCCCGAGGTGATCGCCTCGGCGTGCTTCCAGGTGCCGTTCGCGGCGGCCAGCTGGTACTCGCCGTGGAAGCCCTTCTCGTCGACCGACGGGTAGAGCGTCACCTCGCCGTCCGACCAGCGGACGATGAGGTCGGAGCCGTTGTCACCGGTGAAGTCGCCCGCGACGACCTGCTTGGCGTGCTTGCCCCACAGGGCGTTGGGGCCCTGGACCTTGAACTCCTTGTCGAAGTGGTTCTTGGCCTTGCCCGCGCCGCGGTAGATGCTCAGCTCGCCGTCCGACCACATGACGAACATGTCCATCCGGTCGTCGGGGACCGGGCCGTCGAGGGCGAAGTAGCCGTTGGCTATGGACTTGGCGTGCTTCCACGTGCCGGCGCCGGGCAGGACCGGGTCGGCCATCGGCGGCGGGTTGATGCTCGCGGGCTGCTTGCCCGCCTTCGCGGCGTCGTAGATCCGCTTCACGTCGTTGTCGAAGTACGACGAGTACGAGGTGTCGGAGCTGTGGCCGCCGGTCATCCAGCCTCCGGTGACTCCGATCAGCTTGGGCGACTCGCTGCCCGCGGTGATGAAGGGGCCGCCCGATGTGCCGCCGACGTAGCCGTCGCAGTTGATCTCGGTGAAGGTGCCGCCGCGCCAGAGCCTGCCGCCGCCGTCCTTGGTGTTGCCGCTGGTGTACTTCTTCGTCGGCGTGGTGCAGCTGAGCGGGTCCTGCTTCGGCTTGTAGTTGCCGCCGCCGTACAGATACGGGTAGCCGATGGCGTGCGCGGTGTGGCTGAAGCCGGTGTTGAAGCCCATCGGGATGGCCCCGACGACGTTCTCGACCTCCTTGCCGTCGCTGCGCGGCTCGGTGGCGAGGAACGCGACGTCGACGTCGGTGAAGTTCTCCTCGCTCTTCTTGGACCCGGTGTAGCCGGGGTCCTTGAAGATGTGGCCCTTCTTGATGGGGTACATGCCGTGCGGCATCGGGCTCTTCGCGCTGTGCTGCGGCACGAAGATCAGGTTCGTCTTCTGGTCGTTGCTGTCGAAGCAGTGCGCCGCCGACGCGACCAGGTTCTTGCCCGGGGACGGGACGACGGTGCCGCCGCAGAAGCGGTAGTCGTAGCGGTCCGGGTAGTCGTTGCCCGCCTTCTGCGCCCAGTAGAAGGTGCCGACTTCCTTGATGCCCTTGAAGGTGTGCGAGGGCGAGCGAAGCATGCCGTCCCGGGGCGCCGCCTCCTCGTCGCTCTCCTCGGCCGCCGCGGCCTCGCGAGCCTGCTGCTCCTCGACCGGCTTGGCCTGGGCCATGCGCTCCGGCGTCCAGAACTTCTCGAGCTCGGGGGCCAGGTCCTGGTCAGGGTCCTGGGAGGGCGACTTCGACGGGGTCGGGGTCGCAGTCGCCGACGGAGTCGAGGTCGGCGTAGGCGTGGCCGCGGTGGGCGTTGGCGTGGCCGCACTGGGCGTCGGCGTCGGGTCCGGGGCGGACCAGGCCGGTCCCGCGGCGGCAAGGAGCGCTGCCGCGGCAGCAATCGCAGTCAGGCTGCGTTTCATTCTCACGGTTGTGTTCCCCCACAAAAACGGACCCCGGTCATCCGGGGCCCGATTGGTACAGATCAATCGAGAAGGTACGTTACGCACAGATCGAACGATGTGTCGATTGGGGCGGAACTTGCTGATTGCCCCCTAAGTGATGTATTGCACCAGCCGGTTGATCGGAGAAGAGCAGTGGGGAAGACGGGGCGATTCGCTCGAACCGGGATGCGCGCGGGGGTGCTCGCGACAGGGGCGCTGCTCCTGACGGTGGGGTGTTCCGGGAGTGACGGCGGCGGCAGCGGGTCTGCGTCCCCGTCTGCGTCCGCGAAGGACAACCCCAATCTGCTGCTCGGGTTCCGTACGTGGCTCAAGACGAACGACTCGGAGCGCGACGACGCTCTGGCGGGCCACGCCCTGAACGTCAGCCTCGACTACCGGTCCGGTGACCGCGACGGGGTGGTCGAGGTCCTCACCGACTACGGCCCCTGGGGCGAGGCCGAGGATCAAGTCGGGCCGCTGGCAAAGGCGTTCACGACGTGGTGGGACGAGGATCCGGCGGCCGGAAGCGCACACTTCCTCGGGCAGGGCGGAAAGACAGCGAAGAAGGCCAAGCTCTACGACGGTGACAAGCCGTCGAACCTCCTGGAGGAATTCCGCTCCTGGTCCGTCAAGAACTCACCGAGCAGCGAACGCCTCACCCCGCACATCACCGAACTCACCATCGGATACGGGGCGAAGGGCTCCGGCGCCGTCACCGTCTCGACCGACTACGTCACGCACAAGGACGACAAGACCCAGCAGAACGTCGACGCCCTCAGCGAGGCGTTCGCCGACTGGTGGGACGGCGACGAGAGCGCGGAATCCGTCACGGTGACCAGCGAGGATCAGGGCAGCCACGCCGAGAGGCGGCTGTGAGCGGGACACCGACGGCGGCCTGAACGAACTCACACCAGACGATCTTTCCGGGATCGCGCTCGGCGACCCCCCACTTGTCGGCCAGGGCCGCCACGAGCAGCAGGCCACGCCCCGACTCGTCGGCACCCTCCCCTTCGCCGACGGGCCGGGGCCATCCGTCGCCGCTGTCGTGCACCTCGACACGGAGTACGTCACCGTCGCGGCTCAGGTACAGCCGGAACCCCCGCCCCGGCGGGGCGCCGTGCAGCAAGGCATTGGTCGCCAACTCGCTTACGCAGAGGGTGATTTCGTACGCCCGGTCGCCGATCCCCCAGTCGGCGAGCGCGGCGCTCGCGAAGGCGCGGGCGGCGGGGACGGACTGGCGTTCGCGCCGGTAGAAGCGTTCGCGTGGAGTTTCGTCATTCACGTGACGAGAGTCACGCTCCGTGGCCATCATGAAGCAGTACGTGAACCCGTACAGCTGGGCTGTACGGGTTCACTGCGTGAATGCACGCCCTCTGGTGGGGAGTTGGCCCGTATGAGCAGCCCAAAGCGACGTTCGCGCAGGAACGCATCGGCGATGCGGATGGTGGGCGCGCTGCTCGCCGTCCACCGCGAGGCGGCCGGGTACACACAGAGGTCGCTGGCCGAACGGTTCGTGATCGGCGAGGAGGCCATCGCCTCTATTGAGCAGGGGCGGCGGCCGCTGAAGATGGACTTGGCGGTGCAGCTTGACCAACTCCTGGGCACCAACCGGACGTTGGAGACCGCCGTCGACAATATGCCGGAGGTGGATCTCGTGCCGAGGTTCGCCGAGGAGTACATGGATCGGGAGCGGGAGGCCATTGCGATCTCCTGGTACGAGAGTCTGCTGATGCCCGGCCTACTCCAGACCGAGGAGTACGCACGGGCCGTCTTTCGCAGCCGCGTCCCGGTGTACGACGAAGACGAGATCGAACAGCTCGTCGCGAAGCGCATCGAGCGGCGAGACATCCTGCATCAAAAGCAGCCCCCGATGATCAGCTTCGTAATCTGGGAGGCCGCACTACGCGACCAACTGGGGGGACCCAAGGTGCACGCCCAGCAGGTGCGCCACCTCCGCGAATACGCCGAACTGCCTGGCCTCTGGCTGCAAATCCTGCCTCTGGGCCGCACCTCTCACGCTGGGCTCGCGGGTCCATTCATCTTGCTGGAAACCCCCGAGCACCAAAGGCTCGCCTACACCGAAACGGTCCGCGGAAGCCAGCTGATCTTCGATGCAGACGAGGTGGCGATCCTGAACCAGAAGTATGCGATGCTGCGGACGCAGGCCCTCAACACCGAGGACACCAAGGGCCTGTTGAACCGGATGCTAGGAGAGCAATGAGCGGCAGCACAGCGCTTAAGTGGTTCAAGTCCAGCCATAGCAGCGACGAAGGCGGCGCCTGCCTCGAAGTCGCCTACGCCTGGCGCAAGTCGAGCTACAGCGGCAGCAACGGCGGCGAGTGCCTAGAGATCGCACCCCACCCCACCGCCGTACACATCCGCGACTCCAAGAACCCGGAAGACGCCCCGCACCTCACCGTGGCCCCGGAAGCCTGGACCGCCTTCTTGGCCCTGCCCGAATAACCAGGTGCACGCCAGCGGACCCGGCAGCGCCCCCGCCGCCCGACGGCCCGGGGCCGACCTGGAGTGCCCGTCACGTGAACACCTATCCCCGGCGCACGCTCACGCTTGCCCTTCTCTCGCTCCTCCAGTTCCTCATCGCGATCGACGTCACCGTCGTGAACGTCGCGCTCCCCGCCATCGGGGAGCGTTTCGACGCGGGTCCGGCCGCCCTTTCCTGGGTGGTCACCGGCTACACCCTCGTCGGCGGCGGCCTGCTGCTGCTCGGTGGGCGGCTGACCGATCTGCTCGGCAGGCGGCGGATGTTCCTGCTCGGCGCCGCCCTCTTCGCCATCGCCTCGCTCGCTGCGGGGCTCGCGCCGAACCTGGAGACGCTGATCGCCGCCCGCTTCGCACAGGGCGCGGGCGAGGCCCTCGCCTCACCCGCCGCGATGTCACTGATCGCGCTGCTCTTCCCAGGGCCCGAGGAGCGTGCCAAGGCGCTCGGGGTCTGGGGTGCGATCTCGGCGGGCGGGCTCGTCGTCGGCGTACTGCTCTCCGGCGTGATCGTCCAACTCCTCGACTGGCGCTGGATCTTCGGCATCAATGTGCCGCTCGCAGCGGTCGTCATCGCAATCACGCCCACGCTCGTGCGGGCGGACGGTCCGCGCGCCGCCGGGCGCCGCCTCGACCTGCTCGGCGCGGCGCTGCTGACGGGCGGCCCCATCACCCTCGTCTACGGCATCCTGCGCGGATCAGTGGCGGCGACGCTCGCCGGAGCGGTACTCCTCGGCGCCTTCGTGCTCGTCGAGGCGCGTACGAAGAGTCCGCTCGTGCCGCTCTCCTTCTTCGCGCACCGCACCCGCGCAGTCGCGAACGCGGCGACGGTACCGCTCAGCGCGGGCCTCTCGACCAGCTTCTTCCTGCTCACCCTCTACATGCAGGAAGTCGTCGAACTCTCGCCGCTGCAGGCCGGGTTGGCGTATCTGCCGTTCTGTGGCGCGCTCTTGGCGGCGATCTTCCTGACGTCCCGGTTGATCGGGGCGTTCGGCACGAAGCGCACCGCGCTGCTCGGTCTCCTCGTCACGGCGGCGGGGCTCGGCTGGCTGGCCCGGCTGCCCGACCGGGGCGGGCTGTGGGTGGACGTGCTGCCCGGCATGATCGGCGTCGCCGCCGGGATGGGAATCGGGCTGCTCGCCCTGCAGAACGCCGCGCTCTCGGACGTCACCGAGGACGACGCGGGCACGGCTTCCGGTGTGCAGCGCTCCGTGGACCAGCTCGGCGGCTCGCTCGGTCTCGCGGTGCTCGTGGGCGCGGTGGTCGGTGGCGGCAGCGCTCAAGTGGCCGACTACCGTGCCGCGTTCGGGTGGGCGGCGGTCGGCGTGCTCGTCGCGGCGGCGGGTGTGGCGCTCACCGCCCGCACGTGCCCTCCCCGGGACCCTGCCTGACCGCTCAGCCGGTCCCGCATCCGGTCCCGCCCAGCGCGAGCCGCATGGCGTCCCGCGTCGCCGCTCCCTCCGCGAAGGCCGCCGCGAAGGCCCGCTCGCCGAGGGTGCGGCGCACGAGGTGCTCGACTTCGGTATGGGCTTCGTGGAACGGCCGTAGGCCCGTCAGCGCGACGCCCGTCGTCCGCAGGAGTCGGCATGCCGCCCCTATCAGCCGGGCGGCCCGGCCATGGTCCCCGGTGGCGGCGACGGCCCAGGCCATGGCTTCCATGCCCCACACGGTCCCCCAGCGGTCACCGATGGCCCACTGCCTGCGCAGGGAGTCACGGAACAGATCCACCGCCCGGTGCGGGTCGCCGTGCCGGAGCTCCGCGAGCCCCATACCCCAAAGCCCCCAGGAATGTGCCCAGCCCGCACCGTGGGCGTCGGCCTCGTTCACGTACTCCCGCCCGGCCGCAAGGGCAGGCTCCCGTTCACCGAAGAAGGACGCCGCCATGGACCAGAGCATGGTCGCCATATGAGCATCGCCCACCTGGCCGTCGGCCCGGAAACGCTCCCTGGCGCTTGCCAGGAGCGCGATGGACCGTACGTCCGCGTAGACGAGGAAGGCGAAGGCGCCCTCCATGTAGGCGAGCACGCCAAGGGATTCGCCGTCCTCGACGGCGTTGCCGAGCCGCACGGCATCGGTCAGGAGTCGCTCGGCGGAGGACCGGTCCCCCTGGCACAGCGCGATCCAGGCGGTGAGCGCCAGGCAGCCGACCCGCAGCGGGGCGGGCGCCTCGGGAGCGAGGTCAAGGGTGCGGGTCAGCCAATGGCGGCCCTCCCCGAGCGAGCTGGTGAAGAACCAGTACCGGGTGCGGGTGAGGTTCGCGGCGATCCCGAGGCCGACCGTGGCGTCGCCCTCCCCTGTGACGCAGAAGTCCAGGGCCGCCCGCAGGTTCGGCGACTCCAGGCGCAGCCGGGACAGCCAGGCGACCTCGTCGGGCCCGCACCACCGCTCCGCCGCCCGCGCGGCCATGTCCGCGTAGTACGCGCAGTGGCGCCGCCGCAGCGGGATGTCCCGGCCGAGCTCCTGGAGCCTGCACTGCCCGTACTGGCGCAGGGTCTCCAGCATTCTGTACCGGGCCCGGGGTCCTGTCGTGTCGACGGTGAGCACCGACTTGTGCGCGAGGGCGGCGAGGACGTCCACGATGTCCTCACGCGTCATGTCCTCGCCCGGGCACACCGCCTCGGCCGCCGCGAGGTCGAAGCCTCCGGAGAACACCGACACCCCTGCCCACAGGCTCTTCTCGCGTTCGTCGCACAGGTCGTGGCTCCAGTCGACGACGCCGCGCAGGGTGCGCTGATGCCGGGGTCCTGTGCGCGCCCCGCTGTCGGAGAGCAGCCGGAACCGGTCGTCGAGGCGCTCCAGGATCTCCTCGGCGGAGAGCGTGCCGAGCCGCACCGCTGCCAGCTCGATCGCCAGCGGAATGCCGTCCAGACGACGGCACAGGCGGCCCACGGCTTCCTCATTGCGGGCGGTGATCCGGAAGTGCGGGGCGCAGGCCTCGGCACGGTCGGCAAGAAGCCGCACGGCTTCACAGCGCGTCAGCGTCGGTGGTGCGCCCCGGTCCCGGGGGACGGCAAGCGGCGGTACGGGCAGCAAGTACTCCCCGGGGACGCGCAGCCCCTGGCGGCTCGTGGCCAGCACGCGCAGGCCCGGGGCCGCGCGCAGCAGCGTACCCACGAGGCGCCCTGCCGCTTCGGCGACGTGCTCGCAGTTGTCGAGGACCAGCAGCAACTGCCGCTCCCGCAGGTGCTCGACGAGCACCTCCGTACCGGGGCGCGACGACAGGTCGGGGATGCCGAGCGCCTCGGCGACCGCACGGTCCAGGAGCTGCGGCTCGGTCAGGGGCGCGAGGTCGGCGAGCCATGCGCCGTGCGGGAAGGCCCACGAGGCCTCGGCCGCCGCGCGCAGCGCGAGGCGCGTCTTGCCGACGCCGCCGGGCCCGGTGAGCGTGACGAGGCGGGCGTTCTCCAGCAGCTTCCGCGTTCTGCGGAGCATGCTCTCCCGGCCGATGAACGTCGTCGTCTCGGCGGGCAGGTTTCCCTCGGACCGTGGGCCCTCCGGCGACGCCGGTGCGGTCAGGGAGCGGTCTGCCGTGAGCATCTGCTGATGGAGTTGCCACAACTCCGGCCCCGGGTCCACGCCCAACTCCTCAAGGAGCAGCGCGCTGACGGTGCGGTAGCACTCCAGGGCTTCGCCCTGCCGACCCGAGCGGTAGAGGGCCAGCATGCGCTGCGCCCAGAAGCGCTCCTGCAGCGGGTGGGCCGCGGTCAGTTCGCGCAGGCGCGGCAGTACGTCCGTGTGCCGCCCGAGCTGGAAGTCGGCGTCGGTGCGCAACTCCAGCGCGCCGAGGCGGCGCTCGTTCAGTGCGGGGACGACCTCCAGCTGCAGCCGCTCCGACGGAACGTCCGAAAGCGGCTCTCCGCGCCACAGCGCCAGCGCCTCGCCGAGGAGCGCCGAAGCCCGCTCCGCCGCCTGCGCTGCCGCGGCGGCCCGTGCCCGGGTCACCAGGGCATCGAATCGGTGCAGGTCCAGGGCGTCGTCGGGCACGTCGATGAGATAGCCGTCCGCGCAGGTGCGGATCGGCCCTTCGGCCGGGCCGCCCAGGGTTCTGCGCAGCCGCAGCACGTAATTCTGCAGGGCGTTGCGGGCGCCGTGCGGCGGCTCGTCCCACAGCCTGGCGATCAGGGTGTCGGTGGGGACGATCTTGTTGGCGTCCACCAGGAGCGACGCCAGAAGGGCCCGCTGTTTCGCTGCCCGCATTGCCACGGGCCTGCCGTCGAACAGCACCTCAAGAGGCCCCAGAAGCCTGTACTCAAACACCTTGATCCCCACCCCCGTCACCCTGAGTCATCATTCCATCACGAGTGGTGAGTGTCGAGTGACCGCCGAGTGACCGGCACGACAGGGCCGCTCGGAAACATCACTGGAGTGCGGACGGCGGTGCACGCCAGTGCACCGCGACGCAGATCCAGAAGGAGACCGACTCATGAACAAGCCTCGCTGCCTCACCGGGCTCGCCCTCAAGCTCGCAGCGGTGGCGGCCGCCACGCTGCCGGCGCTCGTCGTCGCCGTCGCGCCGGGTGCGGCGGCGGTACAGCAGGTACCGGTCGCGGCCGCCAACGTTCTCAACTGCACCACGGACACCGACGGCTACTGGGGTCACGCGCACTGCACCAACAACACCGGTGTCGTGACGGCCTTCCGTGTCACGGTGGTCTGCGGGGAATGGCCGGACACCTCCGGCCAGTGGAAGACGCTGAAGCCGGGCGGGTCCGATGTGTCCAGCGCTCGCTGCTTCGGCGGCACGGGTGTCGGCAGTGTGGGCTGGGAAGAAGGATGATGTTCCGGCGGCGGATCGTGACCGCCCACACGAAATAGCTCGACAGCGCGATGTCGCCGTGTCTAAGATCCACGGCGACATCGCGTGTCGGTCACCGACTGGGTGAGGCATGGAGGTGTCGGGAGATGCCTTCTGGAGGCATTCCTTGTCGGTCGAACTGAATCACACGATCATCCACGCCCGGGACAACCGGGAGTCCGCCGAGTTCTTCTCGGATCTTCTGGGGCTTGAGATCGCCTCGGAGTGGGGCCCGTTCATCGCGGTGCAGCTGAGCAACTCCGTCACCCTGGACTTCGCCACCATCCCCGCGGACAAGATCACCCCGCAGCACTACGCGTTCCTGATCTCCGAGGCCGAGTTCGAGGCGGCGTACGAGAAGATCACGGCCCAGGGCATCGAGCACTGGGCCGATCCGCATCAGAAGCTGCCGGGTGAGATCAACACCAACGACGGCGGTCGCGGCGTCTACTTCCTGGACCCCGCGGGCCACGCCATGGAGATCATCACCGTGCCGTACGGCGGCGGTTCATGACGGGCAGCTCTTAGCCTTGTCCCCCCGGTACGTCCGGTACAGCGGCAGTTTCTCCTTGTCGCCGGACCGGGCGACCGGCGGGAACTCGATGACCGGGACGGGCTTGCAGACCGCCCACTGGTTGTTCTCGCCGGGGCCGGTGAACCCATAGGTGCCTCCCGCCCCGACGAGACAGCCGGTGCACGTCCCGCCGTTGATGGTCGAGAAGGTGAGCGTGCTGTACACGTCCTTGGTCGAGGGCAGCGCGTTGATCTCGCTGTACGCACGGTCGACCGCGGACGCCAGGAGGGCGAACCCGTCGTAGTACATGGCCGCGTACCCGTCCTCCAAGGCCTTGTCCCCCAGCTCGTGCTCGCTCTCGATGTCCTTGAAGCGGGCGTGGAAGGGGGAGAAGCCCGAGGGCGCATCGCCGGGGGTCTCCTCCCAGGAGGGGTCGTAGGCCGATGCGTCGACGATCGTGGCGTCGGCCCTGCGCAGACTGCGTTCGGTGTCGGCGGAGGTGAGCGTCGGCTCCAGGCCGATGCCGATCTTGAGGATCCGCAGCTTGCCGCCGCGGTCGCAACCGCCCTCGTTGGCAAGGCGTTTGATGAACGCGGGCAGATCCTGATCACGCCCCGCGAAGAAGACTGTGTCCGCCTTGTCACGGCAGATCCTCGCGACGGCGTCGGCGAAGCGCTGCGGGATGCCCTGGTCGTCGCCCGACGAACCGATGTAGTGGGAGTTGTGGTTCTTCAGGTCGTAGGTCTTGCCGAACTGCCGGTCGAAGACGGCACGCAGGTTCTGCGAGTACACGTCGCCCTCGCGGCTGTCCCAGAGCAGCAGGCCCCGCTCCTCCTGCGGATAGCGGTCGAGGTAGCGGGACAGGGCCTTGGCGAACTCCTCGTTGTTGGGCGACGTCTTGAAGAAGTACCGGGAGTTCATGGAGGCCGCGGTGATCACCGGGCCGACCGTGGGGATGCCGCGCCTGGTGAGCTCGGCGACCGCCTCGCGGGTCTCCGTCGTACTGCTCGGGATGCCCGTCACGCCCACCAGCGGCGCCTCCTTGTCCCTCGTCATCTCGGCGAGCCGGTCGACTACGGGCTTCCACTCGCTGAGGTGTTTGCCGTCGGGGGCGAAGAGCAGTTGGTAGTGCGGCCCGCTGGCGCTGTTCGCCTCCAGCTGCGCCGCGAGGGCCCCCGCAAGCGCGCGCCGGATCATGTCGCCGGTCATCGCACTGGACGCGTTCGATGTGAAGGGCATCATCAGGGCGACACGTACGTAGGGGATGCGGGCCCTGTCGCCCGACGGGTTCTCCCAGTCCTGCCGGACCCGGGCGTTCTCGTCCGCCACGGCCTCGATGAGGCTCTCGGTCCTCTCGTCCGCGTCGAAGGCGTGGTCGGTGACCCCGACACACTCCCCGGCGATCTCCTCCAGGCCGTCACCGCACGGACCGGGGCGCGAGCTGTTCCAGGTGACGAGCCCGACGACGAGGGCGATGACCACCACCGCGGCCACCAGCCATTCGAGGGGGCCCCACTCCTTGGGCGGGTGGTTGAACATCATGACCCCTCACTGGCGGGGACGGGCAGGACCTGCCGTCTGCGGGCGGCCACCGGCCAGTCCCGGGCGGCCCTGCCAAGGGCTGCGTACCAGGTGCGGTGGCGCCGGGAGAGGAATCCGAGTTCGTCGCCCACCGCCTGGCACAGGGTCTCGGCGTCCGGGTCGATCGCCGCGTCGGCGTACGGCTCGGACAGATACCACAGGGCGTGAAGGAGCCGGTTGATGGAGCGGCCCGCCTCGTCGAGATGGGTGTAGCGGGCGGCGTGCTCCCCGAGCGCGATCTCCACCCGTCGGTCGCTCCAACCGTCCGTGCCGTCCTGGGGGTTCACAGCCGATCCGGCGCTTCCCGACGGCGGGGTCGGGGCGGTGGCGCAGTGCCGCAGACAGATCAGCCAGGGCTCGACGCTCTGCTCCGCCTCCTCCGCGACGAACTCGTCCGTCAGCATTTCCACCACCTTCGCCGCGTTCCCGGTGGCCAGGCTGTGCCGCAACGCGGCCGCTTCGCTCGCGGTGTCGGAGCGTTGCCTGTGGTGCTGATGCAGGAAGCCGTGGATCTGGTGCCAGCTGTGCGGATCGTCGGGGTGTGGCGATGTGCGGCGCGCCTCGTGGACCAGGAGCGACTGGAGCAGCCTGTTCTCGACCAACGGCTCATCGACGGGGACGGATTGCTGCCACTGCCGCTCCACCAGGTACTGTGCCGCCGCGTTGGCGGGCAGCTGCTCGGGCCCGTCAAGACCCAGATCCTCGGCGAGGGCCTCCGCGGTCGCGTTGTCCCGCGCCAGGCACAGCACCAGGAGCCGGTCACGCTGGCGCCGGTCGGGCAGCAGATCCTCCAGAAGCACCTGGGTGACCGGGCGCCCCTGCGCGGTGGGCAGGTCGAGCAGGTCCCTGGGGGTCACCGTGCGGTTCTGCCCCGCCGCGTGCACCACGGCGTCGCACAGCACCGTACTGGCCGCCGGGTGGCCTCCGGTCAGCGAGTGCAGCGCCGATGCCAGATGCGGATGGAGCAGCCGCACGGACGCCCGGTCGAGCATGGAAAGGACGTCGTCCCTGCCGAGCGGCGTGAGCGGCACGACGACCAGCCCGGCCGACGGATCGTGCCCGGTGCGCTGCCAGATGGCGGCGGCCTGCTTGCGCCGCGCGCCGCCCACGGCGGGCAGCAGGTCGGCCAGTTCGCGGCGCACCGCCTGCGGCGCCTCGCCCTGCGGTACGTCCCCGAGACGGGTCGCGACGACGGTGATCCGGTCGCGGTGGCGCCGCTGCGAGGTGGCGCGGTGTTCGAGGAGCAGGTTCAGGAAGCGCTGCCCCGCGGGGGCGTGCGCCTCGTCGAGCAGGATCAGCGGCCAGGGCTCACGGTTCAGGTGCCGCACCAGGCCGTAGGCGGCGGCCACCTCCTCCAGGAAGGCGGCCATGAGGGTGTTCTCGACGGCGTGCCGGTAGTCGCCGCCCCGGTGGAAGCGCCGGCCGAGCTCAAGCAGCGCGTCGGGTTTCGTGGTGACGCCGTCCGGCGTGGTGTGCCGCTGCCCGTACCAGTTCCGGGCCGGGGCGAGGCCGCGCAGGGACTGGAGTTCACGCAGGATCGCCGCGGTGACCGGCTGCGAACCGTCGTCGTCCTCCACCTCGATACCGGCGGCGACCGCGCCCGCCGCCTCGGCGACGGAGGCTTCGACCCGCTCCGACCACTGCCGCGCCACGTCCCGCTCGCCCCCGGCAAGAAGACCGCAGGCGATCAGGAGCCGGGCGTGCCGGGCGCAGATGGCGTCCCGCCCGTCCGCGTCGCCCAGGAACCAGCCGGAGACCGCGAACAGGCCCGGCAGCAGGACGGGGAACAGGCCGAGCCCGGGTGCGAGCGCGCACACGATCCGCTCCAGGACCTGCACGAAGTCGGCGGCCGGCGCGGCGGGCACGCCCCCCGGCTGTGCGGGGACGACGCGGACGGCGGTGGACTCCCCCGGCACCACGACCCGTACATGGGCCAGCGGGAGCCTCTTGTGGTAGTGCCGCGCGAGCCCGTCCAGGACGGCGCTGCGACCGAGTCCGTGCTGCCCGGTGAGCAGGATGACGGGCACGTCGTCGCCGAACTCCCTTTTCCTGCGCGCCCGTTCGTCGTACGCCAGGCCGGTGAGTGACGGAATGAGTGAGCCCACCAGAGGATCGCGACCGTACAGCAGTGGCGTTTGCGGCTTGCCCATCCGACGATATCCCGCTTCCCCCTGGGGCCTTGGCCGTCACCGGGGCGAGGTGCAGCGCTCCCCCGGACACCAGCCGCTGACTACTGCTCCAAATCCCCTCGGAACAGTGGAACTTACCCCCGTTCGGTTCAGGGTTGCGGGTAAATCTCGAGATCTACCCGGTCGGGCAGGTTCGCCGCCGCACGGATCTCCCCGGGGTACGCGAGCCTGACCCGCCGCAGCCCCGACAGGCCGGCCAGATGAGAGAGATCGATCTCGTTGCCCTGGGTGAGATGGATCTCCACGAGGCCCGGCAGCCTCCGGGCGATGCGCCGCAACGACACGGGTGCGCCCGGCTTGGCGTACACATAGAGGTGCGTGACCTGCGCGATCTGCGCCTTCGGGTCGTAGAGCAGCGCGCTCAGCTGCTCGGGGGAAAGGGTCAGCGTGCGCAGCTCGGGCAGTCCGGCGAGCAGGGCGCCCCATCCCTCCGGCAGCAGCCGGCCGCCCGCTTCGTGCAGGCGCAGTTCCTCCAGGGCCTGGAAGTGCCTGATCTCCGAGAGCTCGACCGTGCCCATCGGCAGCGCGAGGACCCGCAGATCCCCGAGGCGGGACAGTTCGGTGAGCCCGCGCCAGGGCACTTGAAGACCCAGGTGCAGGGCACCGAGGCGCGGGCAGTCCGCCAGCTTCGCCAGCGGTTCGAACTGCGGGAGGTCTTCCAGTACGAGGGTGTGCAGGCGGGGCAGCCTGGTGAGGGGCGCGGGCTCCCTGAGGTTGCGGCAGCTCTGCAGGGTGAGGCTCTCCAGTGCGGGGAAGTCCGCGAGCAGACCGAGGTCGTCAAGCTGGAGCGCGCCGCGCAGCCGCAGCTCGCGCAGGCGCTGCGGATCCAGCGCCGCGCGCACGGCCTCCGGGGCGAAGTCGCCGTGTATGCCGACGCGTTCGCAGCCGGGCATGCCCGCGAGCGCGTCGAGCTCGGCCCGCGAGCGCACGGTGACGGGCTGCGAAGGGTCCGCGGTGAGCAGCGGCCTGATGATGTCGTCGGCGTAGACATCGGTGTCGAACCGGTCCCAGTGCCCGAGGAGTTGGGCCCGCACCAAGGGCTGGCGGGTGTCGCGGAACTCCCTGAGGCGCGGGATGGCGGCGTCACCGCCGATCTGGCAGATCGCGTGGACGGTCGCAAGCTCCTCGTCGCCGTCCAGGTCCTGCGCCCTGGGCAGCAGGCCGAGCAGCAGCGGCCCCGTGCGCGCAAGGAGCCTGGCCTGGCGCAGGCTGCGCGGCGGGAGCATGCGCGCCGCCTCGGTCTCGATGGTCCGGCGCACGGCGGGGTCGAGCCGGGTGGCCTGCTCGAGGGAGGCGAGGGCGAGCAGTCGCAGTCTGGCCTGGACCGTCGCGTCCTTCTCGCGGTTGCCGCGTTCGTTGAGCCGCATGAGCAGATCGGCGCGTCCCTTGTGATCGCTCTGCGCGACGGCCATCTGCACCACGTCCTCCCACTCGTCGGCGTGGGCGTTCTTCACCAGAATGCCGAAGTCCCGCTCTTCGAGCACCGCCTTGGCCCCGAGATAATCCTGAAAGGTGCGGTGAATGAAGTCCACGGCTCCCGAGGCGGGTTCACGCAGCAGTCCGGTGCGTTCAAGGAGATACTTCAAGGCATCCTCGGGTCGCCCGAGCTGCTGAAGGCTCGGCACCTGCGGCTGAAGCCTGCCGAGCAGCTCCAGGGCGTCCGTTCGCTCGATCTGGGTGCGTTCGTTGCGGATCAGCCAGTACGCGAAGCGCTTGAGGGGCTCGGCAGCCGCTTCCTCGCTGAGCGCGACGGCCTCATCGCCGATCTTGGGGCGCACGCCGCGCTCCTTGTCGCGCCGTTCGAGCAGCATGGAAAGGGCCGCCTTGTAGAGGGCGGCGCGCCCCTCGGGCAGAAATCCCTTGCGCCCCCTGTGCAGGGCGCAGATCAGGCTGCACATCAGCGGGTTGGTGGCGATCCTGCTCAATTCCGGTTGTGTGCGCAGGGATTCGATCAGCGCGTCGTCCGTCCCTTCGCGCGCCGCGGTCGCCGCGTGCCACCGCTGGATGAAGCGCCGCAGGTCGTCGGGGCGCAGCGCGTTCAGGGTGAACTCGTGGAAGCCCTCGCGGTCCAGCCAGCCGGGGGCGAGCGCGGAGGGGCGGGTGGTGGCGAGCCACAGGTTGCCGGAGAAGGCGGCGATGAGCCGGCGCAGCCAGTCCCTGGTGCGTGTGCGGTCGGCCTCGGGGATTTCGTCGAGGCCGTCGATGAGCAGGACACCACGGCCGTTCTGCAGCACGCGCGCCGCCCAGCCGTCGGGTTCGGTGCCCACCAGCGGGCAGCCCATCCGGCGCAGGAAGTCGTCGGGCAGGGGCAGTTCGGTGCCTTCGCGGACCAGCGTACGCAGCGGCAGGACGAAGGGAACGCGGCCCAGGAGCTGTGGCAGATGGCCCGGCACCGTGTCCTGCCGCGCGGTGGTCAGGGCCAGCCACTGGACGAGCGTCGTCTTGCCCGTACCGGCGAACCCCTGCAGGAGTACGCGTCCGTGGCCGACGAGGACGGTCTCGACGCTCTCCTCGAGTTCCGCCGCCCTTCCCTCGATGGCCATGTCGGGTTCGGCGTCCAGGGCAGGCGTCGCGACGGCCCGCAGGCTCAGATAGGCGCTCTCCAGGGGCCACTCCGGCCACTCCTGGCCGCCGCCGGGGTCGTGCAGATCTACTCCGTAGAGGGTGAGGCTGCCGTGGCGCTCGATGACGTAGGCGGCGTACTTCTCCTCGAAGCGGGCGTCCGCCGTCGTCCAGTCGTCGCCCGATACGCGGCGCAGGATGACCTCCAACTGGTCGCGCTGGCGCCGCAGTTCGTGGAACTCCTCGAGCTGGGCGCGGGCCGCGAACCCGGGCCGCTGGGTGAAGAACCGCACGAGGTGCACGCAGGCCGTCTGCAGGAGTACGTCGTGGAAGAGCGCCGCGTCGCGGGTGAGCAGCCTGCGGGTGTCGGGCCCGGCCTGCCGGGACAGCTCCCTGGCCAGTTCCTCGGGCCCGAGCACGAAGACCTGTACGTCGTCCATGTCGAGCTTGCCGAGGGCGAAGAGGGTGCGGGTCAGGGCCTGCCCCACGGCGTCGTGCTCGTCGTCCGCGATCGGCCGCTCGTGCGGCCCCGCGGCCCGCACCGCCCGGCGCACCAGCTCCCGGGCGAGCCGGTGCATGTCGTCCTTGCTGAGCGCGGGGTGGTCACCGGCGAAGGACAGCAACCCCTTGATCCGCACGGGCCGTTCGGTGTACTCGGCTCCGGGCGCCTTGGGCGGCGGCAGGAGCAGCCGTTTCAGCAGCGGCACCACGACCGAGGACGCGACCTTGATGCCCACTGCTCCAGCGTCCACTGCAACCCCCGTCGCCGCCGCGCGTTCCCTGGCACACAAAGCGTAGGGCCCGTACCCCCCACCATGGGGGATACGGGCCCAACTGCCTTATGGCACAACTGCCCTACGGCGACGCCTACTTGCGGATCAGCGAACGCAGCACGTACTGCATGATGCCGCCGTTGCGGTAGTAGTCCGCCTCACCCGGGGTGTCGATGCGGACGACCGCGTCGAACTCCACGCCCGTGTCGGTCGTGACCTTGACCGTGCGGGGGGTCGTGCCGTTGTTCAGCTCGGTCACGCCGGTGAAGGAGAAGGCCTCCTCGCCGGTCAGGCCGAGGGACTCGGCGGACAGGCCCTCCGGGAACTGGAGCGGCAGGACGCCCATGCCGATGAGGTTCGAGCGGTGGATGCGCTCGTACGACTCGGCGATGACGGCCTTGACGCCGAGCAGCGCGGTGCCCTTGGCGGCCCAGTCGCGGGACGAACCGGAGCCGTACTCCTTGCCCGCGAGGATCGCGAGCGGGGTGCCGGCCGCCTGGTAGTTCTGCGAGGCGTCGTAGATGAAGGAGACGGGGCCGTCTTCCTTCGTGAAGTCGCGGGTGAAGCCGCCCTCGGTGCCCGGCGCGATCTGGTTGCGCAGGCGGATGTTGGCGAACGTGCCGCGGATCATGACCTCGTGGTTGCCACGGCGCGAGCCGTAGGAGTTGAAGTCACGGCGCTCGACGCCGTGCTCCGTGAGGTACTTGCCTGCCGGGGTGTCGGCCTTGATCGCACCGGCCGGGGAGATGTGGTCGGTGGTGACCGAGTCGCCCAGCTTGGCCAGGACGCGGGCGCCCGTGATGTCGGCGACCGGGGTCGTCTCCATCGTCATGCCCTCGAAGTAAGGGGGCTTGCGGACGTAGGTCGACTGCGGGTCCCACTCGAAGGTGTTGCCGGTCGGGATCGACAGGGACTGCCACTGGGCGTCGCCCGCGAAGACGTCCTGGTAGGACTTGTTGAACATGTCCTCGCCGATGGAGTTGGCGACGACGTCGTTCACCTCGGCCTCGGAGGGCCAGATGTCCTTCAGGAAGACCGGGTTGCCGTCCTGGTCGGCGCCGAGCGCGTCCTTGGTGATGTCCACCTTCATCGAACCCGCGAGGGCGTACGCGACGACCAGCGGCGGGGACGCCAGGTAGTTCATCTTGACGTCGGGGTTGATGCGGCCCTCGAAGTTCCGGTTGCCGGAGAGGACGGACGTCACGGCCAGGTCGTGGTCGTTGACCGCCTTGGAGACCTCCTCGGGCAGCGGGCCCGAGTTGCCGATGCAGGTGGTGCAGCCGTAGCCGACGAGGTTGAAGCCGACCTTGTCGAGGTAGGGGGTGAGCCCCGCCTTGTCGAAGTAGTCGGTGACGACCTTCGAGCCGGGCGCCAGAGTGGTCTTGACCCACGGCTTGCGGGTCAGGCCCTTCTCCACGGCCTTCTTCGCGACGAGCGCGGCGGCGACCATGACGTACGGGTTCGAGGTGTTGGTGCAGGAGGTGATCGCGGCGACGGTGACGGCGCCGTGGTCGATCTCGTACGTCGAGCCGTCGGGGGCGGTGACGGTGGTCGGACGCGAGGGAACGCCGTTCGAGGAGGCCGGGGAGTCGGAGGCCGGGAAGGACTCCTTGCCCGCCTCGTCGTCGTCCTCGACGTAGTTGCGTACGTCGAGCGCGAACTGCTGCGAGGCGTTGGCGAGGACGATGCGGTCCTGCGGGCGCTTGGGACCGGCGATGGAGGGGACGACCGTGGAGAGGTCAAGCTCCAGCTTCTCGGAGAAGTCGGGCTCGGCGGCCGGGTCGAGCCAGAGGCCCTGCTCCTTGGCGTACGCCTCGACGAGCGCGACCTGCTGGGCGTCACGGCCGGTCAGACGGAGGTACTTCAGCGTCTCGTCGTCGATCGGGAAGATCGCGGCGGTGGAGCCGAACTCCGGCGACATGTTGCCGATGGTGGCGCGGTTGGCGAGGCTCGTGGCCGCCACACCCTCGCCGTAGAACTCGACGAACTTGCCGACGACACCGTGCTTGCGCAGCATCTCGGTGATGGTCAGCACGAGGTCGGTGGCGGTGGTGCCGGCGGGCAGCTCACCGGTCAGCTTGAAGCCGACGACGCGCGGGATGAGCATGGAGACCGGCTGGCCGAGCATCGCGGCCTCGGCCTCGATGCCGCCGACGCCCCAGCCAAGGACGCCGAGGCCGTTGACCATCGTGGTGTGCGAGTCGGTGCCGACCAGGGTGTCGGGGTAGGCCTGGCCGTTACGGACCATGACCGTACGGGCCAGCTTCTCGATGTTCACCTGGTGGACGATGCCGGTGCCCGGGGGGACGACCTTGAAGTCGTCGAAGGCGGTCTGACCCCAGCGCAGGAACTGGTAGCGCTCCTTGTTGCGGCCGTACTCCAGCTCGACGTTCTGGCCGAAGGCCTCCGCCGTGCCGAACTTGTCGGCGATCACGGAGTGGTCGATGACCAGCTCGGCCGGGGAGAGCGGGTTGACCTTGTCCGCGTCACCGCCGAGCTCCTTGACGGCCTCACGCATCGTGGCGAGGTCCACGACGCAGGGCACGCCGGTGAAGTCCTGCATGATCACGCGGGCCGGCGTGAACTGGATCTCCTGCGAGGGCTGGGCCTGGGAGTCCCAGCCGCCGATCGCACGGATGTGGTCGGCGGTGATGTTCGCGCCGTCCTCGGTGCGGAGCAGGTTCTCCAGCAGCACCTTCAGGCTGTAAGGGAGGCGCGCGGAGCCCTCGACCTTGTCCAGCTTGAAGATCTCGTACGACTCGTCGCCCACGCGCAGCGTGCTGCGGGCGTCGAAGCTGTTCGCCGACACGACAGTCTCCTTCATATATGTGCGCGTTTCCGTCACATCCTGCCGCCACGACTCCTCGTCGATCCGCTAAGGTAAGGCTTAGTTAGGTAACCCTTACCGAGTGGCGGCTTCTGGTGCGCCTCGGCAGATATCTCGATGTCGAGATAACTCTAGTACATCACCCGGCGTCGCGACGAGGCGCGGGGTCTCAGACCGGCGGGGACCAGGACCGTGCCGGGGGCTTCGGCCTGCCCTCCTTCGATCAGATCGACGAGGAGGGACACGGCCGTGCGGGCCGTGCGCTCCGGGTCGAGCGTCACCGTGGTGACGGGCGGCTCGGTCTCCGCGTACCCCGGATCCTCGCTCGCGCACACGAGCAGCAGATCGTCCGGGACGCGCAGGCCGTGCCGGGCCGCCGCCGCGAGGAGCTGGCGGCCGCCGGGGTCGTAGGCGGCGTGGACGGCGTCGATCCGTCCGAGCGCCTCCCTTGCGGGCACCTCCCGTCCCAGCACCTCGTCGAAGGCGTGACCTTCATCGTCGTACGCATCGAAGGGGACCACCAGCGGGGGCATCGCACGGTCGGCGCACCACTCCTCGTACGTCTCGGTCACTACGCGCGCGTAGTGCTCGTGGCCGTCGCCCGACTGGAGGGCGATGCGGCGCGCCCCGGACGCGGTGAGGTGGTCGAGGACCTCGCGGGTGGTCGCCACGTGGTCGTTGTCCACCCAGTGGTCCCCGGGGCGCGTGTCGCCGGGGACGCCGTCGAAGACGAGCGGGATGCCGCGGGCGCGGAGCGCACGGACCATGGGGTCGCCCCGCGGGCTGTCCATGACGAGCATTCCGTCCACGGCGATGCTGTGCCAGGTGTCTTCGGTCACGCGGTCAGCGGGGAGCGTGGTGAGGGCGTAACCGCGGGCATGGGCGGCGGTGGTCGCCGCCGCGACCGCGCGGGAGAAGTAGGCGACCTCGGTGTAGTTCCAGGCTCGCGGGTACGTGGTGACGGCGACGCCGAGGGTGCGGGTGCGGGGGGCTTGGGGCGCCCCGTAGCCCAGGGCCGTGGCCACCTCGCGCACCCGGCGGCGGGTGGTCTGGCCCAGGCGGCCTGTGCCGTTCAGGGCGTGCGAGACCGTCGCAGTCGATACCTCCGCTGCGCGGGCTATGTCGGCAAGGGTTGGCCTTGGCACGGGGCACATCGTACGGATTCCGTCGTCGCGGGTGGGTTCTGGTTAACGGGTTACGCAGCGAGTCTTTGTGCCGCCGCTTCGCGGCGGATCTTTCCCGCCCACCCACCCGATTGCCCCGCGGCGCATCGTGTGCGTCCTGGGTCCGGGCTGCCCTCAGGAGTCTCCATGCCTTCCCCGCATCTCTCCCCTCTCTCCCGGCGCGGACTGCTTGCTTCCGCCGGGGCTGCCGGGCTACTCACCGCCGTGGGTGCGCCCGCCGTTGCCGCACCTCGCCGGTCCGCCTCCCTGGTCGTGCACAACGCCCGTGTCTTCACCGGCACTCGGGGGCACGCCCACGCACAGGCCGTCGCCGTCGGGCGGGACGGGAAGATACTCGCCGTCGGGAGCGACCCCTCGCTGCGGCGGTTCATCGGGCGGGACACCGAAGTCGTCGACGCGCGCGGCGGGACCCTCATGAGCGGGATCCACGACGGGCACGCCCACCCGATGGGCGCCGCCGACCGTTCACTGAAGCCGTCGCTCGCGGGGGCCGAGCAGACCGTCGAGGAGCTGCGGAAGACGCTCACCGAGTTCCTGAAGGACTCCAAGGACCAGGAGCCCGACGGGTGGCTCGTCGTGGAGGACTGGAATCCGGTGGGTCTGCTGCCGCACGGGACCGCGCCGCACCACTCGATGCTCGACGCCCTGCCGACCCGGCGGCCCGTCGCCCTGGTCGGCGGCGACGGGCACAACATCTGGGTCAACCAGCGCGCCCTCGACATCGCCGGGATCACCGCGGCCACCCCGGAGCCGCCCGGCGGAAAGATCGTCAAGGACAAGGACGGCAAGCCCAGTGGTGTGCTCAAGGACGACGCGCAGCCCCTGGTGACCCGGCACATCCCCGAGCCCGATCGCGAACAGCTCGTCGCCGCCGCCGCGAAGATCTTCGCCGAGGCCGCGGCGTCCGGGATCACCACCTTCATGGAAGCGGTCGTCGGCAAGAGCGAGCTGAGCGTCTATCAGGCGCTCGCCGAACGCGGCGCTCTGCCGCAGCGCGTCGTGCCCGCGCTGCGGATCGACTCGGATCTGGCCAAGGACCCGGCGGCGGCCCTGGCGTACGCGCGCGGACTGCGTGCCGACTTCGGCGGCGTCCACGGACTGCGCTTCGGCACGGTGAAGGTCTTCCTCGACGGGGTCATCGAGTACCCCGCCCAGACCGCGGCGCTGCTGGAGCCCTATCTGGACAAGGACGGGAAGCCGACCGACCACCGCGGCGAACTGTATGTGTCGGCCGCCGACTACGGCCGGCTCACCGCCGCCTTCAACAAGGACGGCTGGCAGATGCACGCGCACGCCATCGGCGACCGCGCGGTCCGCACCTCACTCGACGGGTACGCGTACGCCCTGCGCGCGACCGGGGCGCGCGGCCTGCGCAACACCACCGCCCATCTCCAACTCGTCGACCCCGCCGACCTGCCACGCTTCGCCCGGCTCGGCGTCATCCCCTGCATGCAGCTCCAGTGGGCCACCCGCAACACCTGGACCATGGACGCCCTGCTGCCCTACATCGGTGCCGCGCGCCACCGTTGGCAGTACCCGGCGCGCAGCCTGGAGCGGCACGGGGCCCGGCTCTCCGGTGGCTCGGACTGGCCTGTCGATCCGCTCCAGGTGTGGAACCAGGTGCGCACCTCCGTCGACCGGTTCGGAGCCGAGGGAGAAGAGGCGGAAGGTGACCTGTATCGCGAGCAGGAAGGCCTCAGCCGCTCGTCCGCCCTGCTCATGCACACCCTCGGCACGGCACGGCAACTCCGTATGGACCATCTGACCGGAACCGTCGAGCGGGGAAAGTCGGCCGATCTCGTGCTGCTCGACCGCGATGTGACGCGGTGTCCGGTGGCTGATATCAGCTCTGCCGAAGTGCGTCTGACGCTGACCGGAGGCACAGTGGTGCATGACGCCGACACGTCGGCCGGGCGCGCTGCCGCCGCCCGGGTGACGCGCGCGGCGGCGGGGCCC